>JBILVK010000052.1:0-20927 GCA_044370475.1 Bacteroidia bacterium | reverse complement strand
CTTACGCTTCAATTGAGAATTCTCATCACGTAATTTACGAATACTGATAATCTGTCCTGGCTTCACATTAGCAGAATCACCTGCTTCTGTAACAACCTTCTTGTCGTAAATCCAATCATTGGCTTGTTTTAAATCCCAACGACTAACAAATTCACCTTCCAAGAATGTTGTATCACCTGGATCAACAATCTCAATATGCTTCATCATCTGACGAATAATAACCTCAACGTGCTTGTCATTGATTTTTACACCTTGCAAACGATAAACCTCCATGATACCATTCAAGATATAACGTTGAACAGCCAAAGGACCTTCAATACGTAAAATATCTTGTGGTGAAATAGAACCATCAGATAAAGATGAACCAGCTTTCACGAAGTCGTTTTCCTGAACCAAAATGTGCTTAGACAATGGAACTAAGTATTTCTTTTGTTCGCCATCTTTTGAAGTAATCATGATTTCACGATTACCACGTTTGATGCCACCAAAAGTAACAACACCATCAATCTCAGTTACAATAGCAGGATTAGAAGGATTACGTGCCTCAAATAATTCAGTTACACGTGGAAGACCTCCCGTAATATCTCGGGTTTTACCAACCACACGTGGAATCTTAACCAAAATCTCACCCGCTTTAATCTTGTGTCCGTTCTCAATCATGATATGGGCACCTACTGGTAAGTTGTATTCTTTTGAATCTTTGTCTTTTCCTTCAGATACAATAATTGATGGAATCTTAGTTTTATCTCTACTCTCAACAATTACCTTCTCTTTGTGACCTGTTTGCTCATCACTTTCTTCCTTGTAATTCACATTCTCAATAATGTTTTCAAAGCTTACTTTACCAGTAAATTCAGAAATAATTACCGCGTTATATGGATCCCAAGTACAGATTGGTGTTCCTTTTTCTACCTTCTCACCATTCTTCACTTTTAAGTGCGCTCCGTAAGGAACGTTAATGGTAATAATTGGGTTACGGGTCTTCTCATCTAAGATACGAATTTCACCTTGGCGACCAATTACTACGGTATCAAATCCTTCTTCAGTTTTTAAGTCTGTAGTCCTGATTTCTTCAAATTCAAGAATACCACCAAACTTAGCTGCCAATTGAGATTCAGATGCAATATTAGATGCAGTACCACCCACGTGGAAGGTACGAAGTGTTAACTGTGTACCAGGCTCACCAATAGATTGTGCAGCAATTACACCAACTGCATCACCAATATGTGAATGACGACCTGTTGACATACTTCTACCATAACATTTGCTACAAATACCATAACGGGTTTCGCAAGTTAAAGCAGATCGAATTTCTATAACCTCAATAGGAGATTCTTCAATACGTTGAGCAATCTCTTCATGGATATCATCACCGGTGTGACAGATTAAATCACCAGTCATTGGATCATAAATATCATGTACACTGGTTCTACCCAAGATACGCTCGTATAAAGTCTCAACAACTTCTTCGTTATCTTTTAATGCACTAATTGGAATACCACGTAAGGTACCACAATCAGCTTCACTTACCACTACATCCTGAGCAACGTCATGCAACCTACGTGTTAAATAACCCGCATCCGCAGTCTTCAAAGCCGTATCGGCCAAACCTTTACGCGCACCGTGTGTAGAAATAAAGTATTCAATTACAGAAAGACCTTCTTTAAAGTTAGATAAAATTGGGTTCTCGATAATCTCTCCAGTTCCACCACTTAAATTCTTTTGTGGTTTTGCCATCAATCCCCTCATACCACCTAACTGACGAATTTGCTCTTTTGAACCCCTCGCTCCAGAATCCAACATCATATAAACTGGGTTGAATCCTTGTTGGTCTTCTTTTAATTGCTTCAACAAAGTATCAGCCAAACGTGAGTTAATACGAGTCCAGATATCAATTACCTGGTTGTAACGCTCATTATTGGTAATGAAACCATTGTTATAGTTATCCCAAATCTCATCAACTTCTGCTTGCGCTTGCTTAATAAATTTCTCCTTCTCATCAGGGATATTTACATAAGATAAGTTAAATGATAATCCTCCTCTAAATGCATATTGGAATCCTAAATATTTAATATCATCTAAGAACGCGGCACAAACGTCTTGTCCAACCTCTTTAAACATCACACCAATGATGTCGCGCAAAGATTTCTTAGTTAATAATTCATTGATATATGGATGCTGTACTGGCACAACTTGGTTGAATAAAATTCTACCCATAGTTGTCTCAATCACGCGGCTTACCAATTCTCCACCTTCCAACACATTTACACGGCAATTTACCCAAGCATGTAAATCTATTCTACCTTCATTGTAAGCAATAATTGCTTCTTCAGAAGAATAGAAACGCAATCCTTCCCCTTTAATAGGGTGCTCAGGCGTTGATTTACGACCTTTAGTAATGTAGTATAAACCAAGAACCATGTCTTGTGAAGGAACCGTAATAGGCGCTCCATTTGCAGGGTTCAAAATATTGTTCGAAGCCAACATCAATAACTGGGCTTCCAATACAGCAGCGTTTCCAAGTGGAACGTGTACTGCCATCTGGTCACCGTCAAAATCCGCATTAAAACCTGTACAAACCAAAGGATGCAATTGAATCGCTTTTCCTTCAATCAATTTAGGCTGGAATGCTTGTATACCTAATCTGTGGAGTGTAGGGGCACGATTCAGTAATACTGGATGGCCTTTTAATATATTCTCTAAAATATCCCAAATGATAGGCTCTTTACGGTCAACCAATTTCTTGGCAGATTTTACCGTTTTTACAATTCCACGCTCTAATAATTTACGGATAACAAATGGCTTGAATAATTCAGCAGCCATGTTCTTAGGAATACCACACTCATGCAATTTTAGGTTCGGACCAACCACAATAACCGAACGGCCAGAGTAGTCAACACGTTTTCCTAATAAGTTCTGACGGAAACGACCTTGCTTTCCTTTAAGCATATCACTTAAAGATTTCAATGGACGGTTACCCTCAGTCTTTACAGCACTTACTCTACGGGTATTATCAAACAATGAATCTACCGCTTCTTGTAACATGCGTTTCTCATTACGCAAAATCACCTCTGGAGCTTTGATTTCCATCAAACGCTTCAAACGATTATTACGAATGATTACACGACGGTATAAGTCATTTAAATCTGAAGTCGCAAAACGACCACCTTCCAATGGAACTAAAGGTCTTAATTCTGGTGGTATAACAGGAAGAATCTTAACTACCATCCATTCTGGACGGTTATCTCCATGTCTCTGAGAATTACGGAATCCTTCAATAACTTTCAAACGCTTTAATGCTTCGTTTTTACGTTGTTGAGAGGTTTCTGTACTTGCTTTAATACGTAGGTCGAAACTTAATGAATCTAAGTCAATACGTGCCAACATAAACCACAAAGCCTCTCCACCCATTTTTGCGATAAACTTGTTAGGGTCTGCATCGTCTAAATGTTGGTTGTCTTTTGGTAATGTATCAAGTATATCTAAATACTCTTCTTCCGTTAATAAATCAAGGTTCTGAACACCATCGTTTGCCTTAATACCCGGTTGGCAAACCAAGTAGCGCTCATAATAAACTACCATATCTAATTTCTTAGATGGCAATCCTAATAAATATCCAATTTTGTTTGGCAGTGAACGGAAATACCAGATATGTGCAACAGGAACCACCAAATTGATGTGCCCCATGCGCTCACGTCTAACTTTCTTTTCTGTAACCTCCACACCGCAACGATCACATACGATGCCTTTGTAGCGAATACGTTTGTACTTTCCGCAATGACATTCGTAATCCTTGATAGGTCCAAAGATTCTTTCGCAAAACAAACCACCCATTTCAGGCTTGAAAGAGCGGTAGTTAATTGTTTCAGGCTTGGTTACCTCCCCAAAAGATTTGGTTAGAATACTCTCAGGCGACGCTAGGCCAATGCGAATCTTGGTGAAGTTGGCTTTTATTTTTTGTTCTTTTTTCAAAGACATGTTTGCGTTGTTTTAATTTGTGATACCACACCATAAAGGGCAACAATATTGCTGCCCTCTTTGGTATGATGATTATTTTTACTCAAGTGAAAGTTCTAAACCTAATCCACGAAACTCATGGGCCAATACGTTAAACGACTCTGGTATACCTGGTGTAGGTAAATTATCGCCTTTAACAATTGCTTCATAAGTTTTTGCACGACCAAGAATGTCATCAGATTTCAAGGTTAAGATTTCTTGTAGGATATTAGCTGCACCATATGCCTCTAATGCCCAAACCTCCATCTCACCGAAACGCTGACCACCAAACTGTGCCTTACCACCCAATGGTTGTTGGGTAATCAATGAATATGGTCCTATCGAACGAGCATGCATCTTATCGTCAACCATGTGTCCAAGTTTAATCATATAGATTACACCCACTGTTACCGGTTGATCAAAACGAGCTCCAGATAAACCATCATTCAAATAGGTCTTACCCCAATCTGGAATTCCAGCTTTACGAGTATACTCCAATACTTGATCATCAGATGCACCATCAAAAATTGGTGTGGCAAATTTTACCTCCAACTCTTTTGCTGCCCATCCTAAAACCGTTTCGTAGATCTGACCCAAGTTCATACGTGAAGGTACACCTAATGGATTCAATACAATATCCACCGGCTTACCATTGTCCATAAAAGGTAAGTCCTCTTCGCGCACGATACGGGCAACAATACCCTTGTTACCGTGACGACCAGCCATCTTATCCCCTACTTTCAATTTACGTTTTTGAGCGATATACACTTTTGCAAGTTTTAAAATACCTGTTGGTAATTCATCTCCTACACTAATTGCATATTCTTTTCTTCTGTAATCAGCTAACTCTTGGTTATGACGGTTCTTGAAGTTAGTTAAAATGGTGCGGATTAACTCATTCTTTTCAGAATCGCTGGTCCAATTATTGGCCATCACGTTAGAGTAGTCCACCTCATTTAAGTTCTTCATGCTAAATTTAGAACCTTTGGCAATAATTTCTTCATTGTATACATTGAAAACACCAGATGAAGTCTTACCAGATAATACAGCGAATAGTTTTTCAACCAATATCTCTTTAATATCTTTTAAGTTCTTTTCATGCTCGTCTTTCAACTTAGCCAACTTCAATTTATCATCAACTTTAGCCGATTTTTCTTTCTTAGCGCGGGCAAACAATTTCTTGTCAATTACCACACCGTTTGTAGAAGGAATTGCCTTTAAAGAAGCATCTTTTACATCACCCGCTTTGTCTCCAAAGATGGCACGTAATAACTTCTCTTCAGGTGATGGCTCAGTTTCTCCTTTCGGAGTGATTTTACCAATTAAAATATCTCCTTCACCAACTTCACATCCCACACGAATTAATCCGTTTTCATCTAAGTTCTTAGTTGCCTCTTCACTTACATTTGGAATATCATTGGTTAACTCTTCTTCACCACGTTTTGTATCACGAACTTCTAATTCGTATTCAGTAATGTGGATAGAAGTAAAGATATCTTCTTTTACAACTTTTTCGGAAATAACAATCGCATCCTCAAAGTTAAATCCTTGCCAAGGCATGAACGCTACTTGTAAATTTCTTCCAAGTGCTAATTCGCCACCTTCGGTTGCATAACCTTCACACAATACGGTTCCTTTTTCTACCTTTTGTCCTTTACGTACAATTGGCTTCAAATTGATACAAGTATTTTGATTGGTTCTACGGAATTTAATTAATGGATAAATCTTGGTATCAGTTCCAAAACTAACAAGTTTGTCGGTTTCAGTTTGTTCGTAGCGAATGCGAATTTCATTTGCATCCACATACTCAACTACTCCTTTACCTTCGGCCACTAATAAGGTACGAGAATCTTTTGCTACTCTTCCTTCTAAGCCTGTTCCTACTACTGGTGCTTGTGGTCTCAACAATGGCACCGCTTGGCGTTGCATGTTCGATCCCATCAAGGCACGGTTCGCATCATTATGCTCTAAGAAAGGAATTAAAGATGCTGCAATAGATACAATCTGATTTGGAGCAATATCCATGAACTCCAATTTATCTGATTCCACCATTGGGAAGTCACCTTCGTAACGGGCTTTAATTTTATGGTCTAAGAAATTACCATCTACGTCGTAACGAGCGTTTGATTGTGCAATTACTTTTCCTTCTTCATCTTCTGCACTTAAATAAGTAACAGGCTCATGGTTCTTTACTATGCCACCCTCTACTTTTAAGTAAGGAGTTTCGATAAAGCCCATGCTGTTAATTTTTGCATGAACACAAAGTGAAGAAATCAATCCAATGTTTGGTCCCTCTGGCGTTTCAATAGTACACAAACGACCATAGTGGGTATAATGCACGTCACGAACCTCAAAACCTGCACGGTCTCTACTCAAACCACCTGGTCCAAGGGCAGACATCCTCCTTTTGTGCGTAATCTCCGCCAAAGGATTGGTCTGATCCATAAACTGTGATAGTTGATTGGTACCAAAGAAGGAATTAATTACCGAAGACAAGGTCTTAGCATTAATCAAATCGGTTGGTGTAAATACTTCGTTATCGCGAATGTTCATACGCTCGCGAATGGTACGTGCCATACGTGCCAATCCTACTCCAAATTGAGAGTATAATTGCTCACCTACTGTACGTACACGACGATTACTCAAGTGATCAATATCATCCACATCAGCCCTTGAATTAGACAATTCAATTAGGTATTTAATGATAGATACGATATCGTCTTTGCTTAATACGCGGTTGCTCAAAGGTTCGTTTTTGTTCAACTTGCGGTTGATCCTATAACGTCCTACATCACCTAAATCGTAGCGCTTTTCAGAGAAGAACAACTTCTCAATTACACCACGAGCTGTTTCTTCATCAGGTGGATCAGCATTACGCAATTGGCGATAAATATGTTCGTGAGCCTCTTTTCCACTGTTAGCTGTATCCTTTTGTAAGGTATTTAAGATAATAGCGAAATCGTTATGACTAGACTCATTCTTATGTAACAGAATAGATTTAACTTCTGCTTCAACAATTAAATCAATATGATCGTCTTCAAGAATGGTATCACGCTCAATGATTACTTCATTACGCTCAATAGATACCACCTCGCCTGTATCCTCATCCACAAAATCTTCAATCCAAGTACGAAGAACCCTAGCAGCTAATTTGCGACCAAGAACTTTCTTCAAACCAGATTTGCTCACTTTTGCTTCCTCGGCCAATTCAAACAAGTTTAAGATGTCTTTATCAGACTCAAAACCAATTGCACGCAATAAAGTAGTTACAGGGAACTTTTTCTTACGGTCAATGTAAGCATACATTACATTGTTTACATCAGTTGCAAATTCAATCCAACTTCCTTTAAAAGGAATTACACGAGCCGAATATAGTTTGGTACCATTGGTATGGTAACTTTGTCCAAAGAACACACCAGGTGAACGGTGTAACTGAGAAACAATAATACGTTCTGCTCCATTGATAACGAAAGTTCCGCGAGGCGTCATATAAGGGATAGTTCCCAAATACACGTCTTGCACGATGGTTTTGAAATCCTCGTGCTCAGGGTCGTTACATGATAAACGCAATTTTGCCTTTAAAGGCACCGAATAAGTTAAACCACGCTCAATACACTCATCTATAGAGTAACGAGGTGGATCAACAAAATAATCAAGGAATTCTAAAACGAAGATATTTCTTGTATCGGTAATCGGGAAATTTTCCAGAAACACCTTATACAAGCCTTCGTTAGTTCTACTTTCAGAGGTAGTATCCAACTGAAAGAATTCCCTGAACGACTGTAACTGAACATCCAAAAAATCTGGATAATCTATTACAGGATTGACAGAAGAGAATGAAATTCTTTCTCCTATCGGGTTAATATTTTTGGCCAATGTTGAATATAATTAAATGGTTAACCAATCCTTGGATTTGCATAAACAAAGATGTGACCCACGACAATTGTCGGGGTCACATTCTCAAAATCATTTGATTTCGAACTACTTAAGTTCAATCTCAGCTCCTGCTTCAGTAAGCTTAGCTTTAAGATCTTCAGCAGTTGCTTTGTCAACGCCTTCTTTGATTGGTTTTGGAGCACCGTCTACCAATTCTTTAGCTTCTTTCAAGCCTAAACCGGTAAGGTCTTTTACAATCTTAACTACGTTAAGTTTGTTTGCACCTGCGCTCTTTAAAATTACATCAAAAGATGTTTTCTCAGCTGGAGCTTCTGCAGCAGCAGCACTAGGAGCTGCAACAGCTACAGCAGCAGCTGCTGGTTCGATACCATACTCATCTTTCAAAATTGTAGCTAACTCATTAACTTCTTTTACAGTTAAGTTAACTAATTGTTCTGCGAACGCTTTTAAATCTGCCATTTGTCTAAAATTTAATTGTTATTAATTGTTGTTATTTTTCTTCTTGAATTACTCAGGTCGTTCTGATAATGTTTTTACTACTCCAGCAAGGGTGTTACCACCTGATTGCAATGCACTGATTACGTTTTGTGCAGGTGATTGCAACAAGCCAATGATTTCTCCGATTAACTCGTTCTTCGATTTCAATGCAATTAAAGCCTCTAATTGATTGTCGCCGATGAATACATCACTGTCGATACAAGCTCCTTTTAATGCAGGAATGGTATCTTTCTTTCTGAATTCCTTGATTGCTTTAGCAGGTGCTTTCATGTCTTCTGAGAACATTATTGCACTATTTCCTTTTAAGGTATCTACCAAGGCACCAAAATCACGACCCGATTTTTCGAATGCTTTTTGGATCAAAGTGTTCTTTGCTACTTCTAGGTTGATGTTATTTTTGAATAACATCCTTCTCAAATCACTTGTTTTCTTAGCGTTTAAACTAGAAATATCAGTGATGTAGATATTTTTGTATTGGGTGAACTTTTCAACCAATGCGTCAATTACTAATCCTTTTTCTTCTTTTCTCATTGCCGTATTAGATTAAATTCCCGGTACTGATTTTGTGTCAACTATAATACCTGGACTCATAGTACTGCTTACATGGATACTTCTGAAATATGTACCTTTTGCGCTTGAAGGCTTCATTTTAGCTAAAGTTTGAATCAACTCCACCGCATTTTCGTACAACTTCTCAGGTGCAAAAGTTGATTTACCAATTGAAGTGTGAATGATACCTTCTTTGTCTACTTTGAAGTCTATTTTACCAGCTTTAATTTCTCTAACTGTTTTTCCAACTTCTTGAGTTACCGTTCCACTTTTTGGATTTGGCATCAAGTTACGTGGTCCTAATATCTTACCTAATTTACCTAATTTTGCCATTACAGCAGGCATGGTAATAATGATATCGATATCTGTCCAACCTTGCTCAATCTTTTGGATATATTCATCCAATCCAGCAAAGTCTGCACCAGCTTCCATTGCTTCTGCTTCTTTATCAGCAGGAACCAAAGCTAATACTTTAATGGTTTTTCCAGTTCCATGAGGCAAAGCAACCACACCACGAACCATTTGATTTGCTTTCTTAGGATCAACGCCCAAACGAACATCGATGTCTACAGAAGAATCAAATTTGGTATAGGAAATTTCCTTTACCAATTTCGAAGCATCAGCTAAAGTATAGGCTTTTGTGCCATCAACTTTTTTCAAAGCTTCTTTTCTTTTCTTACTTATCCTTGTCATCTCTTAATTATTTTTAATTGTTAAAAGGATTTTCACCAGTGATAGTTAAGCCCATTGAACGAGCACTACCAGCTACCATTTTCATAGCCGACTCAACCTTGAAACAGTTCATGTCCACGATTTTGTCTTCGGCGATGGTTTTTACTTGATCCCAAGTAATGGTACCATTTTTCTTACGATTAGGTTCAGCAGATCCTTTTGCAATTTTCGCTGCCTCTAATAATTGATTTGCCACAGGTGGTGTCTTGATGATAAAGTCGAACGACTTATCAGTATAAACACTAATTACAACAGGTAAAATCTTTCCTGCCTTATCTTGGGTTCTTGCATTGAATTGCTTGCAAAACTCCATGATATTTACACCCTTCGATCCCAAAGCAGGACCAATTGGAGGAGCTGGATTAGCAGCACCACCCTTAACCTGAAGTTTAATAAAACCTGTTAGTTCTTTTGCCATAACATCTAATTTTGTTCCCGTTTATACGAGATTATTCTACAATTAACTTTCTTTTTCTACTTGTGCGAAATTGAGCTCCAATGGGGTTCTTCTTCCGAAGATTTTTACCATTACTTTCAATTTCTTCTTATCTTCACTTACCTCTTCTATCACACCGCTGAAACCAGTAAATGGCCCATCGATTACCTTTACGTTTTCTCCAACGATATAAGGTTCTACCAACATCTCTCCTTGATCAGATATTTCGTCTACATTACCTAAAATGCGACTCACCTCTGATGGTCGTAAGGCTGTTGGTGTAGCTTTGCCACCCAAAAATCCTACAACTCCATTCACAGATGTGATGATGTGCCCTACTTCTCCAGCTATATCTGCATTAATCAAGATATAACCAGGTAGGTAAGCTTTCTCCTTGCTGGTTTTTTTACCATTTTTTACTTGGTAAATCTTCTCAGTTGGGATTAAGATTTGAGGAACTTGCGCCGTCAATCCAGCTCTCTCGAGCTCAACTTCTAGCTGTGCCTTTACTTTCTTTTCCTGACCAGTAACAGCACGAACCACATACCACTTATATTGTTCAGTTCCTTGTTCTATCATGATTCAATCTTAGCTTTGGAACAACTGGTAAAATAGGCCCAATGAGGTACTGCTTGCAAGGTCTATTACACCTATTACAAGTGCAATAATCATGGATGCGATCATCACAATGATGGTGCTTTCTTGCAAGTCTTCCCAGCTAGGCCAAGAAACCTTGTTCATCAACTCATCATAAGACAATTTGATATATTCTCTAAACTTGTTCATATTCTTTTCTTGGCACGGGAACAAGGATTCGAACCCTGATCAGCGGTTTTGGAGACCGACATTCTACCATTGAACTATTCCCGTATAGACAGTAAATGTTGGCTAGTTTCCTAACCAACACTTACTTTCTGCTTAATTTTAAAGATTATTCTAAAATTTCAGTTACCTGTCCAGCACCTACTGTTCTACCACCTTCACGGATAGCGAAACGTAAGTTCTTTTCCATCGCAATTGGAGCGATCAAGTTAACTGTGATAGTTACGTTATCACCAGGCATTACCATTTCTACACCTTCAGCTAACTGACACTCGCCAGTAACGTCTGTGGTACGGAAATAGAACTGTGGACGATATTTGTTAAAGAATGGAGTATGACGTCCACCTTCTTCTTTGCTCAATACGTAAATTTCAGCTTTGAACTTAGTGTGAGGTAATACTGAACCTGGCTTGCAAATAACCATTCCACGACGGATTTGGTTTTTGTCAACACCACGTAACAATAATCCTACGTTATCACCAGCTTCACCTCTATCAAGAATCTTACGGAACATCTCAACACCAGTTACTACTGAAGTTAATTTTTCTGCTCCTAAACCAATGATATCAACACTCTCTGAAGAGTTAACGATACCACGCTCGATACGACCAGTTGCAACAGTTCCACGACCAGTGATCGAGAATACGTCTTCAATTGGCATCAAGAAAGGAAGTTCAGTTGCACGTGGTGGAACTGGAATGTATGTATCAACAGCTTCCATCAATTCCATGATTTTTCCAACCCATGTAGGATCTCCATTCAAACCACCCAAAGCAGAACCTTGGATAACTGGAATCTCATCACCAGGGAATTCATATTTGTTTAACAAATCACGGATTTCCATTTCAACGATCTCTAACAATTCAGGATCATCTACCATGTCAACTTTGTTCATGAAAACAACGATTCTAGGTACACCTACCTGACGAGCCAAAAGGATATGCTCGCGAGTTTGTGGCATAGGACCATCTGTAGAAGCTACTACTAGGATAGCTCCGTCCATTTGAGCTGCTCCAGTAACCATGTTCTTTACGTAATCCGCGTGACCTGGACAGTCAACGTGGGCGTAGTGACGGTTTGCTGTTGAATACTCAACGTGTGCAGTATTAATAGTAATACCGCGTTCTTTTTCTTCAGGAGCTGAGTCAATTGATTCAAATGAACGAGCTTCTGATAAACCAGCATCTGCCAATACTTTAGTAATAGCAGCTGTTAAGGTTGTTTTTCCGTGGTCAACGTGACCGATTGTACCGATGTTAACGTGTGGTTTACTGCGGTCAAATTTTTCTTTTGCCATTTTGTTATATATTTTAAGTTTAGTTTTTGTTTGAGCCGTTGAGCAGAATCGAACTGCCGACCTCTTCCTTACCAAGGAAGTGCTCTACCACTGAGCTACAAAGGCTTTAGGAATTCACCCTTGCAAGTGAATTCCTAGTTGTTGATTAAAATAATAGGGGTAATCTGTTACTTGCTCAACTTTATTGAGCGAGAGACGAGGCTCGAACCCGCGACCTACAGCTTGGAAGGCTGTCGCTCTACCAACTGAGCTACTCTCGCTTTTTTAAGTCTTATTTAAAAAATAAAACCCAATAAACTTATGACATAAACGCCATGTCTGCATTTCCTCCTAAAGGATGAGCAGACAATGTGGGGAGAGAAGGATTCGAACCTTCGAAGTCGTAAGACAACGGATTTACAGTCCGTCCCATTTGGCCGCTCTGGAATCTCCCCATCACTCAAATCACCAGATTTGAAGTGGAGCCACTTGCCGGAATCGAACCAGCGACCTACTGATTACAAATCAGTTGCTCTACCAGCTGAGCTAAAGTGGCATTTATTATTTGGTTGCCCAAATTAAATTCCATCGACGTTTATGATCATCATACTTTCATATATTAGCTATTACACTAATAATCTGAAAGTTAACCTGCAAAGAACGATACTACCTTTCGCCTTTCTTTTTCAAAAGGACTGCAAATGTAGTGTTTTGCAGGATGTTTACAAGTATGAAGCAAAAAAAAATTAAAGAGAACTTTGAAGCGTAACAGTGGGGCAAATCTAAAATTCTCTCAGGAATTGCCAAATGTTTTGAGGGTAACTAGGCAAACTTTTCTAGATTTTACCTGCTTTTCAAGGAATTAAAAAGTAAAAAAAATCCAACACCGCATAAAATATCACGCTTTTACCCCCCTCATCTCGGTGGGTTCGGACAGAAAAAAAAATATTATTTTCCTTTTTTTAACCCAAATTGCCCCATAAAAAAATTCCATCTATGGCCATTTTCAGAAATTTAGCTTCCTTTTGCCTCTTCCTTTCCCTATTACTTGCCTTGCAAAGCCACGCAATCAATGCGCCAAAATTCCCAAAAGCGAGCTTCAACGCTAACCAAACGCCCAATTACGATGAGCTAAATTCTATTTACGCTCAACTCGATTCCCTCTCCCCTTTTATGAAATTACAGGAAATTGGAAAATCGGATGCGGGCAGGTCTATCAAGCTTCTCATTGTAAATAAACAACAAGATTTTGAACCCAACCAGCCAAATAAACCGCAAAAAACTACTTGGCTGGTGATGAACGGTATTCACCCTGGAGAGACAGAAGGAATTGATGCTTCTATCGTGTTTCTACAGGCCATGGCAAAGAATCCACAGCTCATTCCAGATAACCTTACTTTGCTCATTATTCCGGCCTATAACATAGATGGTTTGGGCAATAGAAAAACCTTTACCCGCGCCAATCAAAATGGTCCGGAGCAAAAGGGATTCCGCGCCAGTGCCAATAATTACGACCTAAACCGCGATTTCCTAAAAGCAGATAGCAAAACAACTTTTGCCTTTTACCAAATTTTTCACACCTGGAATCCGCATGTTTTCTTGGATACGCATACTTCTAATGGGGCAGATTATCAGTATACCATGACGCTCATAAGCACTCAGAAAGACAAGCTGGGCGGACCCTCAGCCGATTTTCTTACCCAAAAGATGAATCCGTTTTTGTACCGTCAAATGAAAGAAAAATCTTTTGAAATGGTTCCTTATGTTACGGTTTTTGGCACCTCGCCCGACCCCAACGGATATGAGGCTTTTGTAGAGGGTCCCAAGTTCTCTACAGGCTTTGCCGCCCTGTTTGGATGCCTAGGTTTTGTGGCAGAAACACACATGCTTAAGCCTTATCCCAACCGAGTTCATGCCACCTATGCCCTGCTCCAAACCTTCCTTCAGTTCTGTGCAGAAAATGGCCAAGATTTGGTCCGAACCAAAGCCAAGCAACTGGAATGGATGCGCCAACAGAAAGTGTATCACAGCAACTATACCGTGCAAAAAACTACGCATAAAGACCTTGCCTTTAAAGGCTATGAGCTAGAAAAACCCAATAGCAAATTGGGAGACTACCAAAGGCATTATTACAACCGCAACAAGCCCTTTCTAAAGACAATTCCATACTACGATTCTTGCGCGCCAAACCTAAATTTAGCCATTCCAAAATACTTTATTGTGCCACAATGTTGGCAAAAAACCATAGAACGACTTGCCGCAAATAAGATAGAACATGCCGTAGTTACGGCCCCTTATACCTTTGAAGGCAATGCCAAATACATCAAAGATATTAAGTATGCCAACGCCCCTTACGAAGGCCATTTTACGCACAGAGACATTGCATGTGAAACCAAAATGGTTAAGGTAGAAATTCAGGCGGGCGACTGGATAGTACCTACCCAACAAGATGCCATTTGGTATATTATGGAGACCTTGAGTCCAGAAACATGGGATGGCTTTTTTACTTGGAATTTTTTCGATCCCATTCTCAACGAAAAAGAAGGTTTTTCTGATTATGCCTTCGAAGACGAAGCTTTTCAAATGTTAGAACAAGACCCCATTCTTAAACAAAAATTTGAGGTTTGGAAAAAGGAAAATCCAGATAAAATCGGCTCTAAATATGAAGTGCTAGGTTTTTTATATAAAAACTCTCCCTACGCAGAAGCAGAATACAAGCGCTTTCCCATCTATTTTGTAGAGTAAAAGAGCTAAGATAAACTTAATGCCTTTTTACTAAGCAAGCTTAGAAGCAAATTGTGAGCAGCAAAAATTAGTTAATAAGCATTCTTTTTTAAAAAAAAAGCAAGCGCATCGCTTGCAGCAAAATTTTATAACTAAGTAACCTTGCAAAAAATATGAGCTTCCAGCAAATTGCCTCTAGCAAAATCTATTTACAAAGCAAACTTACCAATAAAAAATAAGGGCTACTAGCAAATTGCCAGCAGCCCTTATGTATTCGGTTCAATTTAGTTTTTTAGGTTTTATAAAACTACAATTTTGACTGCAATTTTTCTTTATGCTTCTTAATTTGAGCCACCAGCTTATCCAAAACTAAATCGGTTGCCGCCTCAAAGGTAGCGTCCTGCTCCTTAGCAAACACTGGGTTACCAGCTACATTCATTTTTATCTCCACAACCTTATTCTCGCGCTCCTTGTCTTTCTCTAGCCTCAGATAAACATCTGCATGCTGCACGCCTTCAAAAAAAGTCTGGGTCTTCTCTACCTTGTTCTTAATAAAGTCAAGCAGCTTTTTGTCTGCCTTAAAGTGGATGGATTGAATTTCGATCTTCATACTTTTTGGTTTTATCTTGGAAGGCCACACCTGCAAAATAGCCTCGCCCCAAGGGTTATACATACACAGGATTTAAGATCTTGGATGCTTATTCTTATAAACTTCTTTTAAACGTTCTATGCTATTGTGCGTGTAAACCTGCGTGGCAGATAAATTAGCATGACCCAATAGCTCTTTGATGGCATTTAAATCTGCCCCATTGTTCAACAAATGCGTGGCATAGGTATGGCGTAAAACATGCGGACTCCGTTTCTGAATGGTGGTAACGCCCGACAATCTTTTGTGCACCATTTGATACACCAAAGCCGCATACAAAGGCTTGCCATTGGCACGCGTAAACAACTCAACAGCCTCAATTCCCTCCGCTTGCCTGGTTGCTAAAAACGCCTCCACCAAAGCTTGCAGCTCCTTGGTAATTGGAATAATGCGCTCCTTATTGCGCTTACCCAACACCTTCACCTGCATCTTATACAAATCCACATCGGCCACCTTTAGCCCTATCAACTCAGATAAACGCATACCCGTACCATAATACATTTGCAAAATTAATTCATCACGCTTGCCCTCAAAATCATCTACAAAATTATGCGGCTCCAACATCACATTCATGGCCTTCTCCTCCACAAAAACTGGCAATTTCTTAGAAACCTTTGGCAATTGTATTTTAAGCATTGGGTTCTGTTCGATCCAACCCTGCTTCAGCAAGAATTTGTGAAAGGACTTTAAGGTGCTTATTTTTCTGGAGATACTTCTGCTGCTAATGCCTGCCTGCATCATGTGCGCAATCCACGATCTTATTTGAAGGTGATTAAACGCACCCAAATCAGAAACTTGATAACTTACCCGTAAATAATCGGAAAACTGCGCCAAATCGCCTGTATAGGCAATAACAGAATGCTTCGACTGCTTTTTCTCAAACTGCACAAACTTGATAAAATGATCAATAGCCTCCTGCAACCTCATTGAATTAATTTCTTGAATGCAATATAATTAATTTCCTCAGAATAGTCACGTCAAAACAAAAAAAAGCAGCCTGAAAATCAGACTGCTTTTTCTATAATTTGCTTAATAAATTAAGCTTCATCTTGTTGTTGCATCTTCAATTTGTAAGCTGCACGGATCTTTTCGTGGCGTTTGTTAATACACGGCTTAATAAAAGCCTGACGGGAACGTAGTTCCTTTACAACACCAGTTTTCTCAAACTTCTTCTTAAACTTCTTTAGAGCTCTGTCTAAAGATTCGTTTTCTTTTACGCTGATATGGATCATATTATGTGCACCTCCTTTCCTTTAGATTTTCCCTTTTAAGGGAACGCAAAGGTAACGCAATAATTTGAAATACCAACCCCAGTGAAATAATTTTGGGTTTGTAAATAATTAAGGGAAATGCATCTCCACTATTCAGCAGCTATTGCAAGCGATTCATTCTTTCGGTTAAAATGGTTTTATATTGGACTTTAAATTCTTTACTCATAAAACTACGGTCTATCAGTTCGTGCCATTTGGGCAATACTTTCCACATCTTGTTAAAGATATTTTCCTGCTGCTTTTCATCCACCTTCAAAGTATTCATTGCCGCTAAAAAATCTAGCCTTTTTAACTTCTTCTTTC
The DNA here is from genome assembly GCA_044370475.1 of Bacteroidia bacterium. Lineage (GTDB taxonomy): Bacteria > Bacteroidota > Bacteroidia > UKL13-3 > UKL13-3 > B1. The sequence goes on along the minus strand of JBILVK010000052.1, from coordinate 3,777 downwards.
GCCCATTTAAAGTTAATGCCATCTCTTCCTCATCTGCTGGATTAACCAAGGCGGTATTCACCAAATCATAAGCTGGTGATAAGGTCATGCCTAAACCAGACTGCTCCAGTAGGGAGAAATTCTTCAAATGCATATCTGCATTGCCGGTAAGAAAGGAAAAAAGAACTAGCTCAAAAAAATTCACTACATCCAATCCCGGGGTTGCAGAGTGCTTTTGAATTACTTTAGCTATCTGTTCATAACTGCCTTGGTATTTGTCTTCCGTAAGCCGTTCTGTAAGTTGGCACATATCTTCCATTGCCAATTTCCCTTTTTTGGTTCTATCTATCCTTTTCGTTACATAAGCAAGGTTGCCAGATTGGAGGCGAACTAAGCTATGAGGAGCTGTTTTTATTTTGGCCAATTGTGCCAAATGCATGGTTACATCTTCTACTTCTGGCAATTGTGGATACAATGCAGTTTGTGGTTTCAAAATGTACCCACCCCATAAGCCAACTAGGGTGAATCTTTGACCTGTCTCATCTTTATTATTACCTGTGATATGCAAAGACAATTTTGCCTGCACACCTGTTAAAGCTGTTTGACTTTGAATTACTTTTTGGGCCAAAGGCTCTAAGTCTTCTTCTGAATAGGGTAATGCTGGCGGAGTTGGTTCACCAAATATTTTTTTTGAACAAGATGCGTGAAAATCACGCTCATTTTTGGCCAGTTTTTGGTAACAAAATAGACAATTGCTCATGGTGTATCCTCCTCTTTTACTTCCTCCACACTTACTGCTCCAATGCAATCTTTACAACAGGCCAGCAATAAACCCATTCGGTCTCTGGGATTCAACTTCCAGTTCTTTTCAGCTATATCTAGCAACCATCCTTCTGGAATAAGACCATCAAAAAAAGGGAATAGAACCTTTGAGGTATAAGTTGCTTCTCTTAACGGCAAGGTTAAACTTACAGACTTGGCTCCAGGTTGTGCTGAATACTCAGGGTTATATAAAAAATGATACCCTTGCTCATCTTGTGTGAGCCAACCTGCTAATTGGCCTCCTATTTTTATTGTTGCTTTGCGCAATGCTTATAAATTTATTTGTTAATGGGAAATAGGGATTAAGAACTTTAGGAATCTGTTTGGGGACTTGTGTGCACAGCACCAACTTCATAGCCGAAGAGTTGCAGCACCTGATTTACTTTATCCAATCGCAAGGTTTCCTTTCCCTGTTCCAATTCACGAATGAAACGCAAACCTACACCTGCCTTTTCGGCTAGTTCAGGCTGAGTGAGTTTCACCAATTTCCGCTTTTCCTTTACAAAGTCTGCAAGATTCATTTTATACCCTTTTGGGTACAAATTTAATACTATAATCCATATTTACACCCTTTAGGGTACATTTTTATTAAATAATCAAAAATAACACCCTAACGGGTATAAATTTTAAAACATAAGCCAATATTAACCCCTATAGGGTATAAATACCCTAATTGCAATAATCTTAGGGAGCATTTAAACAATAAATTGGGGTTTTCATGGCTTAAACAATTTTCTGATTAGGTAGGATTGTCCAGTGTAAATTGTGGCAAAATATACTCCGCTTGCTAATGCATCCACTGGTATTTCGGCAGTGCTTTCTATCAAAAGATTGGATTGATTGAAAACCAATTTGCCTGTCATGTCCCTAATTTCAATTTGGCCATGGTTTATGGGCTTAGGGCTTGAAATGAGCAAACTGTTATCTTTTATTTGCATTGAAATATTAGATTCTTGTGCCTGTTCAACAGTTCCAATTTTTAAAGAATCATAAATAAAAATTTTAAAACTGAAATAGAATTTTTGGGGTATTTCATTAAAATAAACACATGGAATCTTATGTTTTGGTAACCTGTTGTTAAATAAAAATGAAGTACTATTGTAATGCCAACCATCTATGGAAGACCCCTTAGGACCTATTCCATCAATTATAGTTAAATATGGCGGAATATATAATTGCAAGGTATTTGTATCATAATAAATAGCCCTTGGCCGTCTATTAATGAAAGACTTAAACTCGGTCATGCCGGCCCTATCTGGAAATTTTCTAATATCCTTTTTAAGTTTTTTATTTTGAAATTCTGTATAGAAAATGGAATCTACAAAAAAGGCATAAAACTCATCTGTTGAATCAACGTATTGATCAAGCCCAAGCTGAAAACCAACATCCCCATCTTTATCCAAGCCAATCGTTAAGGTATCATAAATATGAACCTCAGACGTATCATCGCGCCAAAAATCTAACACAAACCGCGTTTCCCAAGCAGCTTGAGATTTAGCAACCAACGAAATGAATCCCAACAATAAAATTAAAAGTATTTTCCTCATTACCCATTCATTCAATTCAAAGTTAAATGCTTTTTAAACCATCAATGTAAATATCATTTCGTAGACAAACCTCTTCTTAAAACTCCTTAGCTTCTTTCAAGGCCTGTATTTCTACCTCCATAGATAAACGAAAGTCAGTTTCTTTAATTTTCTCGAGTAGAGGTTTAATAGATGGAATAGTTCCAATAAGTTTTGCTTTAATTATCACTCCAATGGTTCTTATATATGCCAGGCAGAGTTTCACCAAATTCAGTAGCAATATCTATAGTAGTTACAATTTGTCCATATACTTTATGTAAAAGTTCAATTTCTCCGATGTTGGTTAAAATGATTAGGCAACTAGTGTCGGAGATAATCGTTTTATGCATTTGCCACGTCTTTTGAGAGGTCTGATGCAGGGTAGTTGAAAATTGAAACGCTATAGCTGCCTAGCAACTCTGCAAAAGTTCTTTTAGTTAATCCAGCTAATTCTGCCGCTTGGCCCAACGAAAGTTTTCCTTGTTCATAAAGTTTTGTTGCAACCAACATTGCGATATCATGATTGTCTACATCCAAAGAGTCAGGAATATTTAATGTTAGTACTTTCATATTTCAAATATAACTATTTTTCTTCATCTGTTCAATTCACCATGAATGATTCCAAAAATTGCTATTTCTAAAATAACAATATTACTTAATTTAAATATTGCTAAAACTCAAAAGAACATTTAATCCTAAACCCAATCTAAGCAGTAATCAGGGTTTATTACTTTAAATGTAGCTTCGGGTTAGGCTTTAATCCAATAGCTGGGGGCTTTTACTTTTTTATTAAAACTCTACCTCATTCTATTGGAAAAAATTTAGTGCTTTCATGGCTTAAACAATTTCTTAATAAGGTAGGATTGTCCAGTGTAAATTGTGGCAAAATATACTCCGCTTGCTAATGCATCCATTGGTATTTCGGCAGTGCTTTCTATCAAAAGATTGGATTGATTGAAAACCATTTTACCTGTCATATCCCTAATTTCAATTTGGCCATGGTTTATGGGCTTAGGGCTTGAAATGAGCAAACTGTTATCTTTTATTTGCATTGAAATATTGGGCTCTTGTGCCTGTTCAATAGTTCCAATTTTTAGGGAATCTGTAATATGAACTGTAAAACTGAAATAAAACTTTTGAGGAATCTGATAAAAATATTCGCACGGAATTTTATATCTAGGCAACCGATTATAATTTAATAAAGTAATACTGTTGTAATCCCAAGTACCAATAGAAGAACCTTTAGGACCTTGTCCCCAAATTGAAGTTAAATAGGGTGGAATATATAATTGCAAGGTATTTGTATCATAAAAAATAGCCCTTGGCCGTCTATTAATGAAAGACTTAAACTCGGTCATGCCGGCCCTATCTGGAAATTTTCTAATATCCTTTTTAAGTTTTTTATTTTGAA
>JBILVK010000051.1:0-21016 GCA_044370475.1 Bacteroidia bacterium | reverse complement strand
GTTGGAAATATTATTGTAGGAAAAGTAATTTGATTATAATGACTTATTCTATCAAAAATTTTCTTTTTCAAAGCTGGTGATCCAACAGCAATAATAGCTTGAACCAATTCACCACTTTCTAAAATGCTAACAAAGGCTTCTTCAGATAAAATCTCTTTGTCGTTAATAGTTTCACCCACATTGTCTTTTCCAATAAAGCATGTTGCAAGTAATTCTTTTGAGCCACCTGCAAGGCATATTTCATGCAAAATCCAATCAACTTCTTTTGCTAATCCGGCTGAACCAAAAACAACGCTCATGTAATTACAATTGATTTATTATTCCACAAATCAAACCCAAGTCTTCATTACTTAAACCAGGATAACTTGGGAGATTAATTCCTCTCCATCCTAAACTTTCTGCCACAGGGATTTTTAAATATTTTTGCGAATACATCGGCATGGTATGCACTGGATAAAACAGTGGTCGCGTTTCAATTCCTTCCAGAGCTAAATTTTCTCTTAACTCTTCTCTTAAGTTTGAATTGGGAGTTAAAATGCTGCACATCCAATATGAATGCGTAACACCTGATTTTTCATAGTGAAAATCTATTTTTGGGTTTATAATATTCTGCTCGTAGAATTTGGCTATATCTCTTTTACGTTTTAAGAAACCATCAATTTGTTCAAGCTGAGCCAATCCAATGGCAGCACAAATATTTGTCATACGATAATTATATCCTATCACATCGTGCCAATACTGACGATGCTTAGCAAGTCCCTGCCCTTTAAAATGTACAGACCTATCAAACAAAGTTTCATCGTTTGTAACAACCATTCCACCTTCGCCTGTGGTTATTGTTTTATTCCCATAAAAACTAAAGGTACTTATATCTCCATATGTACCAACGTGCCTATTACCATATTTTGAACCTAAAGCCTCGGCACAGTCTTCAATTAAGAACAAGCCATTTGTTTTACAAATTTCATTGACAAGCTCAATTTCACAAGGATGTCCGTATAAATGCACTGCCATTACGGCTTTGGTTCGAACCGAAATTTTACGCTTTAAATCATCTGGATCCATTTGCCAAGTATCTGGCAAACTATCAATGAAAATTGGCGTTGCACCAACATAAACAATGGCATTTACAGAGGATATATAAGTCAAGCTAGGAACAATAACTTCATCACCGGGTCCAATACCTAAAGCAATCATCGCCAAATGCAAAGCAACTGTACCATTAGAAACAGATGCAGCATAATTTACCCCAACAAAATCAGCAAATTTAGATTCAAACTCATTTATAAATCTGCCTTTTGAAGAAATCCATGTGGTGTCTAAACATTCATTTACATAAAGTTTTTCATTCCCATTAAGTTCTGGCTGATAAACAGGTATTTTAATTTTCATAATAAATCATTTATTCCAAATTTTAGTTGCCTTTTTGTTAACCAATAAATAGTATTGATAGGGTGCTAAAAATGCTCCAGGCAAAATACAAATAATATTGGATAACAATACGCCTTCACTACCCATTTCTAAAGATTTGCAAAAAAATAATGACAGTGGAATGCTTGCCAAAGATAAAAAAATTGATCCAAAAAATTGAATCCTAATTTTTCCAATTCCATTAATGAATAACACAAAAATGGAGCACCAATTATTTAAAATTACAAAGGTGGCAGAAAAAGCTACAAGTATAAATGAAGCCTCAATCTGTTGATGAACCCAAATACTTAATACCAGAGGAAACACAAAAATAAATGCAAAGACGAATAGACTTGTCAAAAACCAAAATGAGATTAACTTTCTAACAATCTTTTTTATCCAATCTATTTCATCTCTAAAATAGGCCTCTCCAAATCCTGCCCAGAGGGGAGTCATAATTATAGAAAAGCCAATGATGGGTATATTAAACAACTTATTTACCAAGCTAAAAGTGGTTACTTCATTTGGACCAAATAAGTGGGCTACTAAAATAGTATTTGAAGTAAACATAAAAATTGAAGCTAATTGAATTACAAAAAACTGCAACCCTTTTGCAAACAATCCTGAAGAAAGTGAAAAGTCCACTTTTGAAAAAGACGGTTTATATTTTTTAAAGACAGTATTGAAAATTATTACTGAAAAAATCAATAAAACAATTGTCGGAACCAGCATATTTAAAACACCAACCAGCAACAATGAATTTTGATTTTGGTGTTTAAAAAAGATCAAAATTCCTAATAATAAAACACTCGATATCAAATCAATAAAACTACTTAAACCAACTTTATGATTTGCAATTAATGCTGTATTAAGAATAGATAAGAACAATTTAATACAGAAAAAAAACATCACAAATTTAACAAGCAATTCTATTGGCAAATCATTTGAATTGGGAACGTTTAGTATTCTTTTCCAATCTAAGAAGGGATTAATAATCAAAAATAAAATGAAAATAACAATTGCCATTAACCCAATGGTGGCATAAGTTGTACTCAGGTATTTTTGTGCCAATTCTTCTTGATCCTGCGCAATAGCTTGGGTAAATTTATTTCGAAATCCATTAGCAATGCCTAAATCAAAGAAATACAACCAGCCAATAATAGAAGAAAGTGTAATCCAAATTCCATATGACTCTGTATTTAAAATTTCCAAGGAAACAGAAACTAAATACAAGCCTGAAATCAAATTGAGTATTTTTATTAAGGCTGATGAAAAAATGCTTTTAAGAACAACTTTACTTCGTGTATGTTGCTTATTTAAAAAGGGAATTTTATATAAGGCATGGCCCTTAAAGCGATTTTTCAAAACAAATAATTGTGATTTAGTTTAACCCCTTCAAATCCCTATTTTCCTTCTTCAAAAGGAAAACAATTGTCAAAACAAAAAATCCAAACAAGGTGAGCACAAAGAAACCTAAAAAGCTGAAAACCGGTATTGACTTCGTTTTCTTTTCTAATGGGAAAATTGGTTCATCTACTACCTGAAACAAAGGTCTTTCTTGGTCTAATGAAAATTTAGCGAATTCTCTATTTTTTAACACCTCAACATATAAGATGTTTAGCATTTCAACCTCTTTCCTAAGACGAAATTCTTCGATTTTCCCTTGATATCTGAATACATTATAAGAATTATCTGTTGCAATTGCGCTTCTATTTTCTGTAGAATGCATTAATTTTTCAATAGAGTCTGCCCTAAAATTCAGCAAATCATAGTTGTTTTGCAGATTCCTCAACATAGATTCTGAATAAAAATTTGATAATTCTTGGTAAACAAATTGAACAAATTCTTTTGCTAAAATTTCATTTCTATTTTCATATGAAATTGAAATAATACCATTACTTTGATTACCATACAATGAGTTTGCTTTTCTCTTAACAGATTCAACCTTAAACCTATTTGATAACTTTATGGAAGTAATTATTAAATCAATAGCATAACTTTCTTGTTTGCTGATTTTATCAAAGGAGATGGATTTAAATCCTTTAAAATCTTTCATCATCGAATCTGAACCAATAGGTCCAGATAAGTTATATGCTGAAATCATGGCATCTCCTATGGTAGTGGAGCTATTTTCCATTTTCTTCAGCAAAACAGACCCTAAAACTTTCTTAGTAGTTAAAAGAAACATAATCCTATCATCTGTAACTGTTGGACCACCGCCTCCAATCCCCAATTGACCAGCTATTGCACTTAATGCACTGATATTACTTGACTTTCCATCGTTTATTATAAAACTAAGTTGAGAGATATAATAAGGTTTATATTTATATGCATAATAAAAACCCATTAACAATCCAATCAATCCAAAAATGATTGGAATCAAAAATTTCTTTCTGACAAAATTTAAATAATTCTCAATCCAAATTTTCAACACTTCAAATTGTATTCCTCTCGCCATCTCCTAATTAATTATTGTGGAAAGAATAACAACCATACTCGTTAAACTTGTAAGTATTGTAACTACCTCAAGCGTACTTAAACTCTTTTTTTCTTCCTTCAACGGCACTACAATCTCCGAACCAGGCTTAACTTTTGGATATTTCTTTATAAACAAAAAGCTCTTTGTATCTTTTGCTGTGCCATTTGCATAAACAATATAAGAACTCCTCTTTAGCGCCTGAGAGCTAAATCCTCCAGCCTTCGACACGTACTTTCTATATCCGCGTCCTTTTTCATATTGCAACCTTACAGGGTATAATACCTGACCAGATACCAATACCGTTTGTTGCGTTGCAGGAATCTCAAGTATGTCATTCTCTAATAAAAACAAGTCCTCTTTACAGCCAGGCTTGCGTAATATTTTTACCAAATCAATGCCCACAATATCTATTTGCTTCTCCAATTCACTTTCAATTTGGTCAGATAACTTGGAGGTATCTTTACTTAACTTTTTTAGTGCCTCAAGTTTATTTTCTTTAACAATTAGGTCTAAATAAGAATTGCCCTTTGGTCTAATTAATACGGCGCCTTCTGGAAATCCTTTTGCAGTTAAGCCTCCAGATCTTTTAATCACATCTGAAATCCTTTCATTTCCTTTAGTCAAAACGTAGGTTCCTGGAAACATAATCTCTCCATTAATTAATACCTGCTTTTGAACTTGATAACCGGGTTGCTTAAAAACTGTTACAACATCATTTGGTTGCAAAACATAACTATTATTAGGGTCGCTCTTCAATTCCTTGTTGATGGAAAAGCTAGTCACCTTTGAAATTTCACCACTTGGATTTGCTTTGTCTATAGTAAATCCACGTTGTGCCACCTGAATATTTACTAAAGAAGCAGATTCCTTTAATCCTCCTGCCAATATGATTAAGTCTTCAATGCGCATATTAGCTGCATATTGGTATTTTCCAGGTTTCATCACTGGACCAAATATGGTAATGAAAGCAGATTCTTGCATTTCAATTTTCGAGGCAATGGTAACTCTATCCTCCCTTTGCAATTGCAAATCGCCTTTTTCATTCATCATTGCCTGAAGATCAACCGAAATAACTTCGGAAGTATTATCCTCCTTTTTACGAAGGATGGTTACCCTACTCAAAAATGCATCTTCTTTTAAACCTTCCGAACTAGCCAATAACTTCATTAAAGTTCCATTACCTTCCAAACTATAAAAACCTGGCCTAAACACAGCACCTTTTATCGAAATCCTATTCTCAAATCTGCTTAAAATGCTATCTACGGTAAACACATCTCCATTTCTTGGAATGAAAGTCCCAAATGCTTGTTTATCAATATCAGCCACGCTTTTTTGGGTCCCAGTATTTCTAATCACCTTAATTCGATTGGTATATGCTTGCGGGGTAAAGCCTCCCGCAAAAGCCAAAACATTATTCAAATTTTCTTTAGGTAATACTTCAAAGAATCCTTCACGCTTTACAAACCCTTTTAATTCAACGCGAGATTCGTATGGCTCTACCTTAATTACATCTTGATCTTTTAAGGGAATATTTCCTTTACTGTTCCCATTCATTAGAAAATCATACATATCCACCTTCGCCAATAATTTATTCCCCCTGTATAATTTAATATTTCTAAATGATCCATTTAAGTTTGGTCCGCCCGAGGAATACAAGGCATTAAATACCGTGGCTAATGATGGTAAAGAATAAGTTCCTGGTAGATTAACTTCTCCTAAAATGATCACTTTTATATTTCTGATGCTACCCAAATTAACAGATACCGAAGTTTCTCCACTCGATATTCTTGGATACAATTTCACTAAACTTCTTGCAATTTTAATTTGAGCTTGTTCTACTGTTAATCCAGCCACCTGCACTGGTCCTAAATTTGGAATTCTAACATGTCCTTCTGGACTTACTTTGATTGCATAACTTTGCTCAGAAAATCCAAAAATATCAATAATCAATTCATCATCTGGTCCAATCTGATAATTGAGAGGTGTGGCCATTCTCAAATTGGGTTCAAAACTTAACCTTGGATTATTAAATAATTCTGAACCGAAAACCTTCGGCATCAGATTTACAAAAGGCAATTCATCCTGAACCAATTCTTTGGTTCGGCCAGTATAAGTTCCAGATTCATTTTGACTACTTTTAGTCGCCTTCAACTTCCCTTTCTTTTCCAAATCCTTCATCCTAAGTTGAAGCTTTTCAATTTCTGAATTAGGTAATTTGCGCTTTCTTAATTCATCCTCTAATTTTTCTATTGAATACCCACTTGCCTTAAATTGGGTAATAAAATCAAGCAATTGTTCATCATTTAACTCATCCACTTTTAAGGCAGAGAGGTTTTGTGGACCATTTAAACCATTTTGGGCAAAGGTAGTTTGGGCACAAAAAACTATAAAAAGTAAAAGGAAATAGTAAATAGGTTTTATTCTCATTTTTCGAACTTTCAAAATTGGAAATATCTTTCAATTCTTCAGGTAAAGCGACACGCAAAATAGCCAATTCACATTATTTTTCCTCGAAAAATCCACCATATGCAACTTTTATTAATAATTTAGGTACTTGTCTTATATTCGTGCGGCTTTGATAACGGGGTAATTTCCTCTTTATTATCCTTCCTCATTAGACTAATTATGCTTAAAAAGATATTGATTGTTTTACTGCCTTTTTTATTCATCTCCACAGCTTTTGCGCAAACAGGAGAAATTAGAGGTTTTGTATTTGAAAAGGAATCTGGCGAGCCTATGATGGCTACCAATGTGATTATTAAAGAATTAAAAGTGGGCAAAACCACAGATGAGAATGGGTTTTATACCCTTTCTAAGGTAATCCCTGGCACATACACCCTCATGTGTTTTAGCTTGGGATATGATACTGCTTACGCAAAAATCACTCTTAAAGCAGGTGGAATTGTTTCTCAAAATCTATTTATCAAGGAAAAGAAATTTGAATTAAACACAGTTGAAATTAAAGCCGATAGACAAAAGGCCAAAGAAAATGTAAATATCTCCACCAATTTAATTACACAAAAGGAACTGAAACAATTACCCACTTTTGGCGGCGAGCCAGATTTGGTGCAATATCTTCAAGTTTTACCTGGTGTTAATTTTAGTGGCGATCAAGGTGGGCAACTTTATATCAGAGGTGGTCCGCCAGTTATGAATAAAGTGATGCTGGATGGAATGATTATTTACAACCCTTTCCATAGCATTGGTTTATTCTCTGTTTTTGACGCAGATATCATTAGAAATGCTGAGGTAAGTTCTGGCGGCTTTAACGCCCAATACGGTGGTAGAATTAGCGGAATTATTGATGTTTCAACAAGAGAAGGTGATAAGAAGCATTTCTCAGGTAAACTTGCAGCCAATCCTATTACGGCAAAAATTCTACTTGAAGGCCCCTTCAGAAAGTTCACCGAAGATGGTGGAAGCTCCTCATATATCCTTTCATACAAAACATCCTACCTAAATAAAACCGCCCCCATTTTATACGATTATGCAGACCCCGTAAATGGCCTCCCCTACTCTTTCAATGATTTTTACGGCAAGTTCTCCAATGTAGCTCCCAACGGAAGTAGATTTAACCTTTTTGGATTTCATTTTGCTGATAAAACTAATTTCCCTTCCAATCAATATTTATGGAATTCAACAGGATTTGGAGGTAATGCAATGATTATTCCAGATGGTTCTAATACGCTCATCAACGCCAATTTGGGTTATTCAAATTATTTAATGGATCAAAAAACATTGGACAATTTGCCTAGAGAAAGTTATATCAGCAGCTTTAACGCCAATATCAATTTCACTAACTTTATTGGTAAAGACGATATTAGATATGGAGTTGAGGCTATTGGATTTTCAACCAAATTCAAATACACCAATAGCGTTGGTAGAACATTGGCACAAGATGATTATTCTTCGGAAATACATGGTTTTATTAAATACAAAAAAGTCTGGAACAGACTTGTAGTTGAACCCGGTTTAAGGGCCATCTATTATGCCTCATTAACAGAAGGTAGTTTTGAACCAAGGTTAGGAATAAAATATAATGTAACAAGTGCTGTTCGACTTAAACTAGCGGCTGGTACCTACTCGCAGAATTTAATGGGCGCGGTTAGCGACCAAGATGTGGTGAATCTATTCTACGGATTTTTATCGTCACCAGACAAAGTAAATAGTGATATCAGAAGGCAAACCGCAGAGCATTTAGTGATTGGAACAGAAATAGATTTTGGACGACATATAGAAGTTAACATAGAAGGCTTCATCAAAAACTATTCTCAAATAACCAATATAAACCGCGATAAGGTGTATGATGATGATTCAAAAAATCTTGACAAACCATACTACTTAAAGGCAGATGTAATTAAAGAAACAGGTAAAGCCTATGGCGGTGATGCACGCATTAAATATGAATACAAAAGCTTCTATTTATGGGCAGTTTATTCCTTAACTTTTGTGACTAGAAATGATGGCAGAAGAGAATATACTCCTCATTTCGATCGCAGACATAACATCAATTTAGTTGCAACTTATACATTCGGAAAAAACAAATCGTGGAGCGTAAACTCTCGCTGGAATTTTGGCTCTGGATTTCCTTTTACCCAAACGCAAGGATTCTATGAAATGTTGAATTTTGGCGGAAGTGTTGGAGCAAATGTAAACAATCAAAATGGAACACTTGGCGTACATTATACAGATGTAAATACAGGTAGACTCCCCTATTTTCATAGGTTAGATGCATCCATTTCAAAGAAGTATCAATTGGCAAATAGACAAGCTATGACCTTTATTTTATCTGCCACAAACGTGTATGATAGAGAAAATATTTTCTTCTTTGATCGCCTAAATTACAAGCGCATCAATCAATTGCCAATCATTCCAACTTTAGGGTTTAACTACACTTTCTAAGGAATCTTGCACCGCAAAACGTTTGTAAAAAACGAAGCCACCTTTTCTTCCAATTTCTTGCATGCTTGGGTTTATGTGATCTGCAATATCATTTACCTGCAACACAAAATAGGCATCTTTATCTATGGGTCCGCTTAGCAACCAATCCATCTTATATGCGTTTTTATTGGCATGTTGAGGGATTCTTGCATAAAAATACTGCGCATAACTTTTAAAGCCCACCGTCTCAACATAGACCGATTCCCCTTGTAATTTCTCATAAAATTCTATGGCTGGAGCCTGACTGTATTTCTCAATATGAGGAGCAATTCCAATCAACAAAACGGGAATTAACACCGACATAAAAACCAAGAAATTTCTGGCAGATTGATACACATGCTTTCTTAAAAACATCAAGTGACTTAGAATCACTAAAATCAAAAGTGCTAATCCAAACACACTTTCATAGCCTTGCCATTGGCCGCTAACCTCTAAAGAAGCCTTGGCAAAATCATCTTTTATAAATGGGTAAAGTTTCGGCTTGAACCAATCAATGAATGGAATAGCTATGAGAATAAAGGATAGGATCAGACCGATAAATGGAAATAATATTAATTGTACCGTAGTGAGTTTTACTTTGGCTTTTTGCCAACAACAGATAAAATGCGCGGCCATAAATGTGAGTGGCAAATAACACAAAGAACTGTAATGAACAATCTTGGTTTCTACGATGCTAAAAAGGATAAGCACCACCCAAAAAAACAAGCGCATCATGCGTAGCAAAGCAGATTGAGGATTATCTTCATTCACCTCCCAACGCTTAAAAATAATAGGCAAAGCAATAATAGATGCAGGAAAACAACCCAACAATAACACCACTGGATGGTACCAAACTGGTTGGCCATGCCCAGCCACTGGATTTAAGAATAAGTCGGCTTGATACTTAATAAACTCCAATAAAAACACCGGACCATTTTCAATAGTTTCAACACCAAACCAAGTTGAGCTTACCAAAAGTGCAAAGCCCGTTGCATAGGCCAAATGTTGCCATTTAAAAAACTGTTTGAACCTATGCATTGCCCAATAAACAAGGAAACAAAGAATAAGCACAACCACTGCAACCGGACCTTTTGTGATGATGGCTAGGCCCAAAAATACCCCTAATAAATTGGCATGTTTAGCCTGTTGATTTTGAGTATAAAGAAAGAGTTGATAGATGGAAGAAAAAATAAATAGGTTGTACAATGGGTCTATAATTCCTGTTTTATAATACAAATGTGGCGTTAAAGAACCGGTTACCATAAGCACCCAAAAGAGTGCAAATTTTGTATCATACCATTTCTTTCCAATGGTAAAAATGACCAATAAAGTGATGATGCCAATAAGCGCATTTGGGAACCTTGCAGCAAATTCGTTCACACCAAAAATCTTCATGCTTACTACCTGTAACCAAAAGAACAATGGAGGCTTCTCCATAAAGGGTTGAAAGTTAATTTGCACCTTTTGATAATTACCCGAAACAAGCATCTCCCTTGCCGATTCGGCAAAATTAATCTCATCCCAATCAAACAAATGCACAGAACCTAAGAAGGGAATAAACAACAATATTCCCCAAATGAGCACCAACAATTTGGCATTTTTATAAATAAAATTGTTCATCTTTTTATTTTTAAGAATAAGGGCGTTAAAAGCTCTTTTTTGTAGACTAGGTTAAAAACCAATTGGGCCGTTACAAACCCTATAATAGCACCCACACAAGTATCAATTAAAAAATGTTGTAGTAAATAAATGCGGGTAAAGGCAATGAAAAACGCCAATAGCAACAGCATCAATTGGAAGTGTTTTTCTTTTATAAAAAGAGCTAAGCTCATGTAAAATGCAAAAGCTGTTGTGGTATGGCCAGAAGGAAAACTTTGATTATAGGTGATTTCTGAGCCCGAAATAATATGATAGAGGTTGGGATTCATCTTCTCCAAATGCCAAAGAGGCCTGTGTAAATCATGAAAAACCAAATGCTTTAAACCTTGCGTTATTCCTGAACTCAAGGCATATGAAATCAGAATAACGATGGCTATTCTTGGATAAAAAAAGAACAAAATAATGGAGGCTGTAACTACAAAAAAACCATCCCCTAATAGCGTTCCATACAGGCATATTTTATCAACCCATAATTGATTAATGCCATTCACAAGGATGGATAAATCTATTTGCGGCACAAATAATTGCATCAGCAACACGGGTACTATTACCAAAACAAAAGCAATTGACAAATAATTTTTACTCCAAAACATAGTAGCAATATTAAACAAAAATGCAAATCTTTATGGGATTTGCATTTTGTGTAATTGTAAACTATTCGCAGCGATAAGTTTTAATTTTCGGCTGCTCCGACGTCCTATCGGGTGTTGATTTTCGTTTAACAGTGCATTCTATATTGCTTGACCTAAATGTTGGGCTAAACCCAAAGAAGGTTTCTGGCACAAAAGTGAGAGAAAACTTGCCGGTAGCAGGATCTTTTATCATTTCTAAGTTTGGATTATCACCAACCAAAAAGAAAGGCGTAGGTTGATAAACAACAGCAGCCATAGTTACTGTATCAACACCTGTGCATTTTACCCAAAGAAAAGCATCTCCAGCATCCAAATTTTGCATGGCAGCATTCGTATCTACTGGATTATCGTAATAGATTGTTACAAGCTCATTAGGCAAAATGGTAGCAGGCACATTGTAAATATAGCCTCTCGACAATTTAGGTGGAGTAATTGAAATAATCAAATCCTCGGTTTTTAAATCTGGGTCACCGTATCCACCACCATCTTTAGGCTTAACCAAGAAAGAAATCCCTTTACTATATACATCAGCAGCAGGAACCTCATAAAATTCTGTAGGAGTCATTTCATAATACCAAATTTTATCTCCCTTTACAGAATCTCTTGTCATCTTCAAAACATCGTTCGAGTTCTTCCAAGCCTTATCACCAGTGCCATTAACTTTAGGACTTCCTTCTGGGTGCTCCTTTGGACTCCAAGTCCAAATATAAAACGGACCAGGTTCATTTACACAGGAGGTATTAGTTGTTTTAGACAAGTCAACATATAAACGTACAGGCTTAGTTACATCTGGTGTTTCTGGAACTATCCACGCAGCCTGACTGAAAGCCAAGGTGCTAAAAAACATTAGCGAAAGTGTTATAAATATTCTTTTCATGTTCGTATTATTTTCTCATAAACTCCATTACATAACTCATTACCAAATCCTCTTTTCCCTTGCAACTTACCTTAATTTCCTTCGTAATTCTTAAGTTATCTTGAGGTCTAATGGGGCCACCTAATTTTAATGAAAAAGGTGCACCACCGTCTGGTTGAAAACTAATTTTAGCAGGATAAAGAGGATTGTCAAAAGCCCATTTACCACTTACACCACCAAAAAAGTTTAATTTTAATCCAACAGTATCCACTGAATAGGTAGAATCTGAAAACACAATGTTGGGCAAGGTATTAGATCTAGAGAAAAAACCATAGATATTTGCCGACTCTTTGGTTAAAGACAATTCATCCACCTGAACAGCTTTGGTTAATATCCAGCTGGCTTTGATGCCTTCCATTTTGGATGCAGGGGCACCAATTTCTTTCACATCCTTTTTGCAGGATATGATCAACATACCCACAATAGCTAATCCAACTATTATTTTATTATTCATATTCATTATTCACATCCTCCTTCTGGGTTAAATTTAAAAACACTTGTATTTTCATTTACAGGAAATTGCAATGCCAATCCTGGGCAATTCCATTTAGAATTTCTGATTAAAACCAATCCCGCACCAGCAGGATCTTCCTTAACACCAATTCTTTTTAAGTCCTGAACCCTAACTCCCTCTGCGGGAAACTCTAATCTTCTTTGTTTTCTTGCAACTAGAATTACATCTGGTGCAATGGTATTGGTAGGCAAATTGTAATTTTTATTACCATAAGCCCTTTCTATGATAGCATTCACATCATCAATTGCAGTTCCAATATCACTTCCAAGAATTGCAAGTGCTTCTGCTCTCATTAACTTTAATTGAGTTAAATAAAGGATAGGATTACTTAAAAAATCATAATTGAACTTGCTTATACAATATGTTTCGGCAGAAGAACCTTGGTTATACACTGCATAAAACTTAGACCTTCTATCATTTGTATCGGCAGTTGCTTCTAAATACAATGATTTTGACAACCTTATTGGTGAGGGGTTGGTAGAATTTACAAACCTATAATTATTGATATAATTTGCTGTTCTATTGTCACCCGTTCCGGTGCTTACAAAGCTAAAAATATTCTCAGTAGAAGTGAGTGCATTTGGAAACCTATTTAAATTAGAATCGAGGGTGTATTTTGGAATCAATTCATTACACAAATCTTTCACTTTAGAATAATCATTCATTTGAAAATACACTTTAGCCATAAGGGCTTTAGCAGCATCTTGCGTTGCGTAATTGCCATTAGAAACAGGCAGTGCACTGGAGGCAACAGATAAATCAGATAAAATCAACCCGTAAGCTTCGGCCACAGTGCCGCGGGCTTTAGGAGTTGTTTCGGGAGAAGTTCTAATTACCACGCCTAAATGAGAATTATCAGGAGTTAATCCATAAGGTTGTGCCCATATTCTAACTAGGTCAAAATAAATCATAGCCCTTAAAAATTTAACTTCACCAGTTACTCTTGCTCTAAATGCACCATCAATATCTATGGTACCATCGTCCATCCTTTTAAGAATATAATTTAACCTAAATACCACATTATATAAGTCGCCATATAAACCACCTACATCACTGTTAAAGTAATTGGTTGTTCTAAGATAAATAGGCACAGTAAAACCACTTTGAGGTTTTTCTAAATTATCGCCCATGAGCTCGTTAAAAAACTGAACCCTCCCATTATAGTGGTTTGCTGAAGCATCATAACACGAAACCAAAATGTTGTTTAAATCACTTTGAGTTTTTACAGCATCCTCTTCTAATTGCACCCCTTCTGGATATATTTCTAACCATTTGCGGCACGACCCAAGAGACAAAAACAATATACTTATTAATAATAATTTTTTCATACTTACATTCATTAAAATTCAATATTCACTTGCACACTAAAAGTCTTTTCCTGAGGAGGAGTTAAATAGGTGATATTTTGAGAACCCATATTCCTTGAGCTATTTAAATCACCATTATTAGAACCTTCAGAATCACGACCAATTTCTGGATCTAAACCATCATAATTTGTCCAAGTAAACAAGTTTGTAGCAATAGCAGAAACCCTCATACTTGTAAGTTTCATTTTCTTACAACTTGCAGAGCTTAAGTTATACCCTACGGTTAGATTTCTTAAACGAGCATAACTTCCATCTTTTAACCATAAGGTTGTATTACTCCACTCATCTGGCAAGCCATATGTTCTGTAATCTCTAGTCATACGAGGAAAATGAGAAACATCCCCAGGCTTTTGCCAACGGTCGTAAACACGCTCATCCATATTCCAATCTGTTACCAAAGAAGCTTGTCTTTTTTGAGAAGACTCATAGATGTTTGAACCAAAGCTATAAATAATTAAAATGCTCAAGTCCCAATTTTTGTATCTAAAAGTATTAGTCATACCGCCAATAGCATCTGGAATAATTTTACCCACAGCAGTTCTATTTGTATTGCTATAAACATAGGTTTCATTTCCATTAATATCAAGGTAGATAGGCTTACCATTTGCAGGGTCTACCCTTGACCATCTAATTAAATAATTGGTACCAACTGGCTTGCCAACTACAACGCGTGTATCATTTGTACCACCGCTCACAGCATCTTCGGTGTAAACACCTAAGCTTGTAATTTCATTAAAGTTTCTTGCAACGTTAAAATTGGTTGACCATTGAAAGTCTTTATTGATAATATTTCTTGATTTAAAACTGAATTCAAGTCCTTGGTTCAGAATACCACCTACATTATCCCAATAGTTACCAAATCCAATGGAAGCAGGAATAGCCAAATACATCAATACATCTTTCGTTTCTTTTCTGTAGTAATCCAATTCAACAGTTAAGCGATCTTTAAAAAAACCAGCTTCAATAGCTATATCATAGTTATTAGACGTTTCCCATCTGATGTTTTGGTTCTCTAATTTTAAAGGGAACATAGTGGAATCACCATTGTATAAAATGTTATTGGTGGTAGAAGAATAGGTTGCAAATCTAGCTTCATCAGGAATATTTGCATTACCAGATTTCCCCCATCCTGCTCTCAATTTTAAATAGCTAAACACCTTATTGTTCTTCATAAAATCCTCTTCTGTAACAACCCAACTTCCAGAAAGAGAAGGGAAATTAGCCCAACGATAGTTTGAACCAAACCTAGATGAAGCATCCGTTCTAAATACAGCTTGAACAAAATATTTGTTCATATAGTTATAATTAAAACGCGTAAAATAACTTAAGAACGCCCAATTAGTTCCAGGATTTGTTAGGTACCTAGCAGATTTCAGTTTGGCGTCATACTCAGAAAATAAGCCTGGTACATTTGTAGAATCTGCAGATTTTCTTGTAGTATTTGCTCTTTGAAACTCATTACCCACCATCACCTGAAAATTATGCTTTTCTTTTATTGTTTTTAGGTAAGTACCTGTAACAAAATAATTAAAGTTTTTGATATAATTCATTCCTCTAAAGGCATCACCATCATTGGCATTTCCAGTTATTTCTGAAGAACGCCATTGGTCGTCCTTTTGGTCCATATAATCATAACTTACCTGACCTTGAAACACAAAATCTTTTACAGGTGTTAATGTTAGATTTAAACCTGTAAGAGCACGGTATTCCTCTGTTTCCCACAATAAATTTTTCTGGTTTCTTACAGGATTATTTCCAGCTCTATACCAAGTACCATCAGCATTATAAATAGGATAGATAGGCAAAGCGGTACTCATTGCAGCACCTAAACCTCCAGCCCAACCTGCATTTACCCTATGGTTAAGACCTCTGCTTAAAGATGAGTTTACACCAATTTTTAACCACTGAGTGGCTATATAATCTAAGTTAATTCTACCCGCTGTTCTGGTATATGAGTTACCCGCTAAATAAGAACCATTATAATCATGTGAAAGATTCATGTATGTGGTAACAGCCTCTCCTCCCTTGGTTGCAGAGAAATTCATACCGTATTTACTACCTGTATGAATGGTTTCATCTACCCAATTGGTATTGTTGGCCATAGCCTGCTCATAGGTTAATCCACCCGGAATTGGAGCTAAACCACTGTTACCATCATTTTCCCATGCCTCTTGGTTCATTTGCATCCACTCTTTATTATTCAACATTTTGGGACGTGCAGTAGGTAAAGAAACTCCTGCTTTCACCTGTGCTCCAAATTTCCAACCCTTTCCTTTACCTCTTTTGGTGGTAATAAGAATAACCCCATTGGCACCCCTAGAACCATAAATGGCATTGGCAGCAGCATCTTTTAAAATATCTACACTTTCAATATCATCTGGATTCATACTAGCAAGTGGGTTATTATTCATACCACCTGAATTGCTGTTAATAAAATAATCTTGGGTAATTGGAATTCCATCTACTACGTATAATGGATCTCCACTTGCACTGATAGAGGAGATTCCCCTTATCCTTATAATAGAAGCTGAACCAGCTAATCCGCTACCCACAGTAACTTGAACACCTGGAGCCTTTCCTTGAATTGCCGCTTCAAAAGAAGGAACAGGTAAATCATTTAACTCTTTACCACCAATTCTAGAGATGGCTCCAGTAACCTCACGCTTGCGTTGAACACCGTATCCAACCACCACCAATTCGTCCATTTGTTTTTGGTCATCTTTTAAAACCACATTTACAACAACATCAGTTTCACCAAGTGTGACCTCCTTAGTTACTGTGGCATAACCCATTGAAGAGAATTTAAGTCGATAATTTCCAGCCTTTAACTTTTTAATTTCAAAATAGCCTAGCGGATCGGTAACGGCACCATAACTGGTTCCGTCTACCTTAACTGTTGCCCCAATGATGGGCTCATTGGATGCATCTTTAACCGTACCCTTAATGGATTGGGCAGATGCAGCTACAGAAAAGGTTAAAAATAAATAAAGTGTTAGTAGTCGTATATTCATGGTGCCAAAATAGTATTAATAGGAAAAATAAAAAATGAGAACTGTAAAATTATTATGAATTAGATGTAAAATGACCATAAAAAAAATAGCAAGAAAAAATTTTACAAAACAAAAAAACACACAACAGTAGCAACATTGTTAATATTTAATTAATTTGCGGCCATCAATTACTATTTAACAAATAAAATGAAAAAACTATTACTAATGGCTGCGGCTCTTGTTGCTACAACAGGAGCTTTTGCAAAAAAAGTTAAAATCCAAGTAGACATGACTGGTCAAACCATAAGCGCGAATGGCGTTCATGTTGCTGGTAACTTCCAAGGTTGGTCGCCTTCTGCAACTTCCCTTACCAAAGAAGGTTCAACTGATTTGTATTCTACTGTAGTAGACATCAATGCCATGCAGGTTATTGAATACAAATTCATTAACGACAACAACTGGGGTTCTGGAGAAGAGTCTATTCCTACCATTTCTAAAAAAGAAAGTGTAGCTAATGGAGGTTCTAATGGCAATCGTTGGGCGTACATTGATTCATTGAAAAACGACACAACTTTACTTTCTTTCACATTCGGTGGTGCAGCTCCTAAAGGAAAAACTGCTATCAGATTTGCAGTGGATATGCAAAAAGTTGCCGCAATCAGCTCAAATGGAGTTTATGTTGCAGGTAATTTCCAAGGAAAATATAACAATGCATCTGGCGATTGGAAACCAAACGAATCAAGAATGATTAATTTATTCAACAACAACAAAGTGTATGAATTTATTGCTATTGTTGATTCAACTGACGGTATTGAATGGAAATATATTAATGACAACAACTGGGGTCCAGGTGAAGAATCAATCCCAACTCCTTGTCAAAAAGGCGGAGGAAACTCTAACCGTTTTTACCAAGCTACTTCTACAAGTGTAGCATTTCCTAAAATTTGCTTTAGCATGTGTGTTGCTTGCCCTGCTGCTCCAATCCCTACTTATGCTTTAAAATTCCAAGTAGACATGAGCAACTCTGATTGCGAAGGTGGATTTGATTCGGTAACTGTTGCAGGTGCTGGTGCTAAATTAACTGGATTTGGTGTAGGTATTAAAATGAACAAAGTTGGCACAACTGGTGTTTATGAATTAACTGTTGCTGATTTAGATTCTGGTGAGGTTAAATTTAAATTCCGTAACCACAAAAATGGTAACACAAACTGGGAAGGTGGACCAGATAGAATATTCAATCTTACATCTGCTGGAACTGTTGATTTAACTTGTTTTGGTTCTAGAACTGTTGGTCCTTGCCCAAGCAAACCATCTCCATCAAAAATCACTTTCATCTTAGATATGATTGACGAAACTCCAGGTACTGAAATTAATATAATGGGTACTTTTGCTACGCCAAACTGGCAAGCAGGTGCTAGAAAATTAACTCCTATTGCTGGTAACGCAGGTTTATACTCAGTTACTATTGACTCTATTTGCCCAGGTTCTTTCAACTACAAATTTGTGAATGGCGAACCTAATGCTAAAGATAAAGAAGAGTCTTTTGGTGATACTACAAACCGTGCTTGTGTTGAATCTAATGGTATTGGTGGTTTTAACCGCGTTTACACTAGAACTTCTAATGGAGCAATCACTATCAACTATAAATTCAATACTTGTACTGCTGGTAGAACTCCAATAAACGGTGTTAATGAAAACAGCTTAAATGCAAGTTTAAAATTATATCCAAATCCAACTAGCACTTATACTGTAGTTGAGTTTAACGACAATTCGTCTAACCATGATGTTCAAGTAATGGATATTACAGGTAGAGTAGTTAAAACTTTCAGCAACCACAAATACAATACTTTGAGAATCGACAGAGAAGATTTAACTTCTGGAATCTATTTTGTAAACGTTCGTAACGCGAACAACGAAACTGGTTCTATCAAATTATTGATCGACTAATTCTATTCCTACTTATTAAAAAGGCTATCCAATTGGGTAGCCTTTTTTTATGCCCCTAGCCCAAGGTTTGGCTTAGCTATTTACCTAAAATTTAATTTTTTTTGGTCTAAAATTTAAGTGTACAAATTGACAGTTATTATTTGAATTATAATTCAAATTTGATACCTTTATCAACTTCTATTTCTACTAAAGAAAGATTTAAATTATGAAAAAAATTACCCTATTTTTAATCTGCAGCTTGTTGTTTAGCTCGCTAAGTATGGCGCAAACAGCAGACCACAAAGTACTTTCACCATCTGGTAACCTTGAATTAAATTTCAGTTTGCAAAATGGTCAGCCAAGCTACACCCTTAACTATAAAGGCAAAATGGTGATAGAAAAATCGAGTCTTGGTTTTAAAATAAAAGACATGCCAGATTTTGGTTCAGCCTATACCTTAATAGATGCAAAAAATGAAAGCGTAAACCAAACTTGGGAACCTGTTTGGGGCGAAACAAAAACAATTGTTAATCAATATAACTCCATAAAATTTACCCTAAAAGACAATGCTCCTAAGCCACATACTTTGGTGATTGTGTTTAAGGTTTACAATGATGGCCTTGGCTTTAGATACGAGTTTCCTGAACAGCCCAATTTGATGCATTTTATAGTGGAAGAAGAATTGAGTTCTTTTAACCTTAATGGCGACCATAAAATTTGGTGGATGCCAGGAGATTTTGATACCAATGAATACAATTATTATACCTCCAAAATTTCTGAGATTAGTAAAATGGCCAAGAAAAGAGATGGCGATATTTTTACCGCTACTCCTATTGAAGGAGCCTTTGTGCAAACTCCATTGATGATAAAATCTGCTACTGGAATTTACATGAGCATTCATGAAGCTGCCTTGGTAAATTATCCTTGTATGGATTTAAAATTTGATGAGGCAACTTTTAATGCTAGCTCTGTTTTGGCGCCAGATGCAGTTGGCAATAAAGCATACATGAGAGCCCCTGCACATACCCCTTGGAGAACCATTGTAGTAAGTGATGATGCCAGAGAAATTATTGCCTCTAAAATGATTTTGAATCTCAATGAGCCTTCAAAAATAAAAGACCCTTCTTATATAAAACCTATGAAGTATGTTGGCATTTGGTTGGAAATGCATTTGGGTCTAGCTACTTGGGATTATGCAGGCATGCAATCGGCCAGTGATGCTACTATTGAGAACGGACAAAAGAAAAAAACACGTCATGGAGCCACCAATGAAAACACAAAAAAATACATAGATTTTGCGGCTGCAAATGGCTTTGGTGGTGTTTTGGTAGAAGGATGGAACGAAGGTTGGGAAGATTGGTTTGGCAAATGGAAAGAAGATGTATTTGACTTTGTAACGCCTTACCCAGATTATGATGTTAAAGGTCTGAACCAATACGCAAGGAGCAAAGGTGTAGGAATAATAACGCACCATGAAACAAGTGGTAGCGCTACCAACTATGAAAGATGGATGGATACAGCCTACAGGCAAATGAATGCCTATGGCAGCAATGCCCTTAAATCTGGCTATGTTGGCAAGATTATACCTAGGGGCGAATACCATGATGGTCAGTGGATGGTGAACCATTATAATAGGGCCATTTCAAAAGCTGCCAATTACAATATTATGGTTGTAGCCCACGAACCAGTAAGACCAACAGGTTTGCATAGAACTTACCCTAATTTTATGGCCGCAGAGGCAGCAAGGGGACAAGAGTTTAACTTCTGGAGTGAAGGAAATCCACCTGAGCACGAAACCATTTTGCCTTTTACAAGATTAATGGGCGGACCAATGGATTATACTCCTGGTATTTTCAAAATTAAGAAGAGCCATTATGTTCCAGGTGCTAAAGAACAAGTGCATACAACCTTAACCAAGCAATTGGCTTTGTATATTACTTTATATAGTCCGGTGCAAATGGTAACCGATTTAATGGAAAACTACCAAGAGAAACCAGATGCATTTCAGTTTATAAAAGATGTTGCGGTAGAGTGGGACGATTCTAAAGTATTGTTAGCAGAACCTGGAGAATACCTAGCCATTGCAAGGAAAGCCAAAGGAACCAACAATTGGTTTGTGGGTGGAATAACTGATGAAAACGCGCGCACCATGGAAATAGATTTTAGCTTTTTGGACAAAGGAAAAACCTATGAAATTACTATT
>JBILVK010000244.1:0-6440 GCA_044370475.1 Bacteroidia bacterium | reverse complement strand
GTTTTAGTTCCACCACTTAAGAAAGTATAACTTGGTGAAGTAGCTGTTGAGCTACCTTCTCCTGAATTAAAGTTCCATGAGTAGGTTGGAGTACCATAGGTAGATGTGGTGGTATTGGTAAATGTTACCGTTGGACCACATGTGCTTGAAGATGCTGTAAAACCAGCTGTTAAGCTGCCTACCTCAAAGGTACTTGTTTCAATATCTTCACATAAACCATTGATTGCTTTTAAGCTAACGGTATGTGAACCTACTGCCAAGCCTGTTACATCATAAGGGAAACTTGTTTTAACAACATAAGCTCCGCCATCCAAACTCACTGCATAACTGCTTGCTCCAACACTTCCTGTATTGTTAATGGTTCTTGTTCCATTACAAGCATTCGCTGCTGTTACCTGAAGCGCTGCGCTAACACTAGTAACAGACTCATCAACACTGTATCCACTTAAAGTAGTTGTTGTTGAACATTGGCCTATTGTAGCGGTTAAAATTGCTGTTTCTAAACCTGCTGCGCTATAAGTACGGGTTACCGCTGCTCCTGTTGTACCTCCAGTTCCTGTTAAATTGGCAAAGCTCCAGCTGTAAGTAACTCCAGTTCCTGTGGCAGATCCTGTAAATGTATACACGTTTCCACAAGTACTAAGGGTTGGTATAATGCTTAAGCCTGTTGGTGCACTACCTACTACAACTGTCTGAGGTGTTGAAGCAATGCTTCCATTAATAGTTAAGATTACATCATAGCTTCCTGCAGCTGCATAAGTATGTGTTGGGTTTGCATTGGTATTGGCTGCAGATCCATCTCCAAAATTCCATGAATAGCTTGTTGCCGAGGTTGAGGCAGAACTATTAAAAGGCACTGCAAATATACCGCAGGCCGGCTGCGTGTAGCTAAAGGTTGCAGCAGCACTTGGTGTTATGGTTACAACTTGAGTTGAAGTGCTAGTACAACCTGTACTAGAAACAGCTGTTAACGTTACATTGTAAGTGCCAACAGATGCAAATGTTTTACCATAAACAAAGGTATTTACACTATTGGTAGTACCATCACCAAAATCCCAAGTATAAGAAGTTACCCAGCCAAATCCATTGTGCACTGTGGTATTGAAAAAATCAAACTTATTAGTGGCCAATGGTTGTGTGCTTGAAGGCGTAATGTTAAATCCTGCCACAGCTACACATGGTGTGCTAGAAATAGTAAAAGTTGTTGTGGCAGTATCTTTACATGTCCAACCTGTTGCTGCTGCTACCAATCTAACAGTGTGCGAACCATTGGTTAAACCTGTTAAATCATAAGGATAAGTTAACTGAGTGAAGAATGCTGCTCCATCTATGCTTATTGCATATAAAGATGCGTTAGTACTAGCGTTAGTGATAGCAACTGAAGTTGGACTAGGAACCGAAGCTGGTCCGTTGCCTACAACAGCAATTGGACTTGTACCAATAATTGCTGGAGCTCCACCTGTATTAAAATTAGTGGCACTTACAGGGCATCTGCCATCGGCAGTTACAATTAAATCTACTTGGAAAGGAAGTGAAACTGTATAAGTTCTTGTTGCAGTTGAAGTTGTTGAAACAGGACCTGTTGATGCTGCACCACTAAAGGTCCATGCATAACTTAAGTTAGTTCCAGTGGAAACATTACTGTATGTGTGGACTCTTCCACAATCAACTCCTATACCATCTAGGTTCACTGGACCTACAACTGGATTAGACACAACAGTTACTGTTTGAGGCGCTGATGCAATTGATCCATTAATAGTCAATATAACAGTATAAGCTCCGTCTGCAGCATAGGTATGTGATGGATTAGCTGTTATATCAGCAGGACTGCCATCGCCAAAGTTCCATGAGTAAGAGGTTGCTCCTACTGAAGTACTTGTAAATGCAACAGTTCTAGTAATACAATTGTTATCTACTTTGGTGAAACTTGAGCCAGTCACAGGAGCAGGTGCTGAAACTGTTACAACTTGAGTAGCGGTGCTGGTGCAACCACCTGGACTCATAGTTGCTACTAAAGTTACAGTATAGGTTCCAGCAGATGCATATGTTTTACCATAAACATGTGTATTGGTAGAGCTTGTACCATCTCCAAAATCCCATGAATTTGCAGAAATCCAACCAAAGCCATTTACCACAGTTGTATTAAAGAAATCGAATCTGTTAGTTGCTAATGTTTGTGTAGTTGCTGGTGTAGCATTAATCCCTGCTACTGCAATACATGGAGTACTCGAAATAGTAAAAGTTGCAGTTGCAGTATCTTTACAAGTGCCAAGCAAATCGCTTGCAACCAATCTAATGGTATGTGAACCGTTTGCCAATCCAGTAATATCATAAGGAAAAACTGTTTTGGCAACAAATGCCGCACCATCTAAACTTACATAATATAAAGAACCGTTTGTGCTTGTATTGTTTACAGATTTTGAAGTGTTGCTTGGAACTGATGCTGCAGCAATAGATACTCCTGCAACAGGTGTTACACCACCAATTAAAGAGGTAAATCCTAATTGAGTTGCGCTTACCGGGCATCTTCCATCGGCACTTACAATTAAATCTACTGTTGCTGAACCTGCTACTGAATAAACTCTATTTGCAGATGAAGTAGTTGAAGTGGCTCCTGTGCTTGCTGCTCCCCCAAATGTCCAAGCATAACTTAAGTTAACTCCAGTTGATACATTAGAGAAACTATAGGTATTGCCACAGGTACTAGGACCCGCATTCACAATGGCACCAACAACTGGGTTAGAAACAACATATATCGTTTGTGGATCAGAAGCAATGGTACCATTAATAGTTAAAATAACAGTGTAAGAACCATCGGCCGCATAAGTATGAGAAGGATTAGCTGTAACATCAGCTGGTGAACCATCTCCAAAATTCCAAGAGTAGCTAGTTGCTCCTGTTGAAGAACTGGTAAAACCAACCACCTTGCTTCCGCAAGTATTTGGAGTAGTAGTGAAATTTGCTGCAACAGCTGCACCAACAGTTAAATCAAGGTGTGCAGTATCTGTACAACCTGTACCAGTATAATTAATCACGTGTACCCTATATGAACCTTCTGCTGTATATACCTTAGGTATAAAAGTAGTGTTGGTAGTCCAAGTTCCATCTCCCCAATTCCACAAAGAAGAATCAATAAATGAAGGGTGACGGTTTTGTGAGGCATTATGGAATAAATAGGAATTGCCTACCAATGGTTGAGTAGTTGCTCCTGTTAATCCAATTACTGCATCAGGTCCGTTTTTAATGTCTCTTGCAGTGGTTGTGGTTGTAGAACATCCTTGATTTGTAACTGCGGTCAATTCAATAGTATATCTTGTATTAGGGAAAGCTGCATCAAACCAGTTTATGTTATAATTTACAGGAAATTCATGTTTTACATTATCAGCTGTAGAAACCACATCTGATGACGAACCATCTCCAAAGTTCCAAATATAAGAGACCACCGAGCTGCCTCCTGGAGGCAATGTAGTTGTATTACCAAATACCACTTTGCTATGGCAAAGCAATTGTCCACCATTTCCATTGCTAGAAGGAACACCATATTGACCTTGGGTACCAACAACAGGTGTTGAAATGCCCGGTACAGAAAAAGGATACACATTAATGGTACGACTAGGATCTGCTGTCCACGATGGTGCATCAATATTCCAACATCCTTCGTTATTCATAACCCTTAACGAATAATCAAACACATCTGGATTTGTAACACCTGTAACTACAGGTGAATAGGTTACTGTATTTGGAGCTCCACCAATTGCAGCACCATCTCTTCTCCATTGGTAGGTAGATATTGAAGTTGAACCAAATCCTCTATTGGAAGTACCTGCATTAAAATTTACAGTTGCACCTGTACAAATATTGTAGTCATTGGCAGCAACACCTGAAGATTCTGCAGTTGTAAATGCGGCAGTTGGGTGTTCTACAATTGTTACGTTTGGAGAGAAAAGGTTAGTTGAGGTACTACAACCTTTATCATTAGTAACCCGAAGATTAATAACTGCAGAACCAACTTGGTTAAAAGTTAAAGTTTGGTCTGTATTAGCAGGTACCAACCCATTCGGTGTTTGCCCGGCAGGACTAGCTGACCATAAATATGTTGAAGAAACAGATCCTAAACCATGTGATGATGTATTGGTAAAAACAAATGAGTGTGAAACCAAACACTGAGCGTCATCATTAATAGTAAAAGAAGCAGTAGGCAAACCATTAACTGTAAAGCCTCCGTTAACATAAGTAATGTCATAATTACCAACATCTGCTCCGGTAGCTGCACTTGGAATAATTGCATAGGGAGTTAAACTTGCGGCACCTCCAGTGAATGCAGCTGCACTTGTAAAAGTAGCACCATTTACAACATCCCCTAAAACCAATCCGCTTAACCCAAACTCATTTCCAGTAAAGAAAAAGAAGGAGTTAAAACATTTTGCCTGGTTATTAGCAGTTAAAGTCAAAGCTTTTGCAGTTATGTTAGCTGTAATTGGCGCACTTGGTTGGGTTAATGAATAGTTCCCCATATCTGCTCCAGCTAAAGAATAAGTACCAGTGCGTGTTACTGTTTTGGCAACGCCTACATTTTTATTATTAAATGTTGCAGCAACTAGAGAAGCATCAAGAGTTACAACATCTGGTGCTACTACCCCAACTAAAGTACTATTTAAGGTGGCAGTATTATCTCCATTATAAACTTTGTTATTGGCAGTTACAGTAACTGTAAGTGGTTTTGCTGTGATAGTAACTAAAGCATTTGTTCTATTATGACTCTCGCAACCAGTAGCATCAATTTTTCTAGCTGCATAAAAAGTGGTCGAACCAACATTTTTAAGTCCAGTGCTTATTGAACCTCCTGGATCTGCGTCATACCAAACAACAGATTCTCCAGAACCAACTGTAACTGAGCCTAAATGAAAAGCTCCATCATAATTACCAGTATAGTTAGCCACAAAATCGGGTGGAGCTACAGGAAAAGGATTTATTATAAAAGGAGCTGTAGCCTCTGTGATAAAAGTAGTTTGGTTAATAAACACAAAACCAATAGGTGTGTTATTGTTTAAAGTTTGTGTATTATAAACAATTGAACCTGCACCACCATGGCCACTAGCGATGGTGTTAATATAAGTCCCTCCCCAGAATACTTGATAATCATCAGCATTATTTAAACCAGAATAGGAAATTGTGACAGAATTATCAACTTCTTCACAAACAGGGTTGATGCCAGCAGTTACACTAGCGCTTTGGGCCTGAACCCAGCTGGGGCTCAATGCAAGCAACAAAATGAACAGTAGACTAGTTTTTAGATAGGAAATAAAAGTAGAATTTTTCATGAATAAATTATAGATAATAAAAGTTGTTTCTGAATTGGATTTGTGGAGATAGCATTTTATGCTTTTCCAAGGGGTGATGTTTGAAATTGAGTAAAGGATAATTATTTTAAAGGTCAGTAAACATAAAGTATACAATACCACATCCATGTAAAAAATGATAAGAGTAAACAATATCTATACAATTAGTTACATTATTAATTTAAACAACTTATAACCAAACTAAGCAATAGGTTCATTATGGGAAGATTGAATGCATATGATTCATTTTGGGAGGTTTCTTACGCGCTTTTAAAGCAATTTTGTGCACATCTAAGTTAAAATAACTTAAAACTTTTCTATAAATCACATGAAAATGAAAGCGTAAACAAATTAAGCACAATAAAAAAAGCGCTTACCCCAAAAGGTAAGCGCTTTTTTAAGCCTGGTTTTTACGCGTGACTATTATTTGCTTACAACCACAAAATTCTTTCTGGCTGAAATTCCATCCGCTCCATTAAGAATCAAGCTGTAAGTACCTGGTGATAGGTTCAAATCGCTTAACTCGATTTCTTTTCTACCATTAAGCAAAACATGGTCTAAGAATACTTCGCGACCTAATACATCTATGATTACGATATCTAAGGTATTGCTCTGGAAATCCTTTATGCCCAATTTAAATTCGCCATTATTTGGATTTGGATACAAGCTAATTTCATTGCTTATATCTTTTGCATTGTTGTTTAAACCTGTAGTAGCTTTTGAACCAATAGACTGATCCAATTGGCCACCATCATTGTTTACCACATCTTTACCAGGATTGTAAATCCTAGGTGAGCATGGTAAGGCCGAAACCGTTACTTGCATTGAGCTAGAATTGCTACATCCCATATTACTTGTTCCTGTTAAGGTTACTGTATATGTTCCTGCTGCAGCATAAGTTTTACCATAAACAAATGAATTCACATTATCAGTAGTGCCATCGCCAAAATTCCAACTGTATGTAGGAACCCAACCTGCACCATTTAATTGTGTGCGGTTGAAGAAATCATAGCGATTACCGTTTATACATTGTGTGGCATTATCGGTTGTGAAGCTTACTTCTGGCACTGGATAACCTGTGGCTGTTACAACAACATTTGC
>JBILVK010000054.1:0-20617 GCA_044370475.1 Bacteroidia bacterium | reverse complement strand
AAAATGGTGATGAACGAATTAAAAATAACAGAAAAAAAGGCCCAAGCTTTAATTGAAAAACATGGGAATGTGCGCAAAGCAATTTTAGCGCATCAAAAATAAACCATGGAACTTATCTTAAAAATTCTCACTGTGGTTCTATGGAGCGCAGTGAAATACATTGTGGGCATTAGTTTTGCGATTGGCTTTGGCTTTAATACGCTAAACACCTTGCTACTTACCATTGGCGGAGGCATGCTGGGGGTAGTGGTTTATTTGTACTTGTGGGATCTTATTCTCCGCATCATTCATCGGTTCAGACCGAAAAAAAATAAGCCCATAAAATTTACACCCATGAAAAGAAAATTGGTAAGGTTTATTAAAAAATATGAGGTTTGGGGCATTGCATTTTTAACGCCTATTATCCTTACACCGCCCATTGGCACGGTTCTAGCGTCTAGCATTGAGCACAACAAATGGCGCATCAAATTATTGATGTTTATGTCGTTTACCTTTTGGACCCTCTTGGTGTTGGCCCTCAAATTTATCTTTAAATTAGACTTTGGCAGTTCGGTCTGAACCAATTACTTTTTTGCGTTCAGTACCTTTTGGGTTTCCTTCTTCTCTGTTTTTGTTTGCTTTTCCTCGATTTCTTCCATTGGCATGTACTGTATGTAGTGACGCCATTTGTCTAAAACCGCGGTAAAATCTGCTGGCAAATCGCTATCAAAAAACACCTTTTTCTTGGTACTTGGATGCATAAATCCTAAAGATTTTGCATGCAAACCTTGTCGAGGCATCAGCGCAAAACAATTGTCAACAAACTGCTTGTAGCGTGTAAAAGTGGTGCCTTTAACGGCATAATCACCACCATAGGTATTGTCTGAAAAAATAGGATGACCAATACTTTTAAGATGCACCCTTATTTGGTGTGTGCGACCCGTTTCTAACCTACATTCTATAAGGGTTACATAACCAATGCGCTCCAAAACTTTGTAATGCGTAACACTCCACTTGCCCTTTTCTGGATCATCGAACAACTGAAACACCTTTCTATCTCTGGCACTTCGACCAATATAGCCTGTGATGGTTCCTTCATCTTGCGCCATATCGCCCCAAACCAATGCTTGGTAACTGCGCTCAATGCTATGGTCGAAAAACTGCTTAGCCAAATGCGTCATAGCCACTTCGTTTTTGGCAATCACCAAAATACCTGAGGTGTTTTTATCTATGCGGTGAACGAGGCCCGGACGAATATTGTTTTCCTCCATAAATTCATTGCCCTTGAGATGCCAGGCAAGTGCATTTACCAAGGTTCCTGTGGTATTATTGTAGCCAGGATGCACCACCATACCAGGAACTTTATTCACCAACAAAACATCCTTGTCTTCAAACAAAATATTGAGAGGAATGTCTTCGGGAACAATCTCGGTATCCTTTGGAGGCGTAGGTAAAACAATGGAGATTACGTCCAGTGGTTTTATTTTGTAGCTCGATTTAACCGGCTTTTCATTCACCAACACAGAGCCGGCATCTGCGGCAGCTTGTATCTTAGAGCGCGTGGCATTTTCTATGCGGTTTACCAGGAACTTGTCTATGCGCAGCATTCCCTGTCCCTTATCTACCATCATTCTAAAATGTTCGAAGAGCTCTTGCTCTTCGCTCAATTCTAATTCATCGTCAAAATCATTTTGCATAGTTTACAAAGATAGGTACTATTAATGGAACCATTGTATTTCAAAAGATAAAAAGAATTTTTTTGAGCAAAGCAAAGGCCTATAAACAAGAATAGGAGCCGAGGCTCCCATTCTTGCGTAATCAATCAAATCTTCGTTGCTTTACCACAAACAAACGAATACCTAAATATGGCAACAACTAATAATTTCTTATTTAGTTACCGTTAACATTTAAGTCGAAACTCAACATCGAACCTTCCTCTTTGGCAGGTGATGCAGCAGGCGCTTCTACCGGTGATGTGCTAGGAATTAAGGTTTCTTTTGTTTCAACCTTTTTGCTAGCTACTACCTTCGGCTTTACCAGGTCGCCCATTCCTGTCACTTCAAACTTATTTTCTTTTACAAACATACCCAGTGCAATGGCTTGCTTAATGCCACTAATGTGCACCTCAATTTCAAAATCATCGTTCGAAATCGCCCTTGGGTTTACGGTAAACCCTATGCGATTGTCTAAACAATAGTCTAATAAAACCTGAATGTTCTTACGTTTACTTAATAATACTGGTGTTTCCTCTGCCATCTGAATATCTCCTTTTTTGAGTTTGTAAAATTACAATTTCAAACGGAAAATGAGGATTAAGATTTCCCTTTTGGCCAGTAAACTTTGCCATGGTTTTCAACCTCAGGCAAATAAAAGTTGATAACAAGTGGATAAACCTGATTTGGGCAAAAATCCCAAAATGAGCCCAATAAATAAAGTGCTAACTATTAGCGCATTAGCGCAAGATTGTAAAATTCCCTGATTGGGATTTATCTGAGCCTTCCCATCCGGTGTATCTCATTACGTAAAAATACACATCGGCACTTACATCCTCCCCTTTAACCTTTCCATCCCAAGGCTCGTTCTTATTTTGGGTTTCAAAAACCATTTGTCCCCAACGATTAAATATCTGAATGCTAAAGTCCTTCACAAAAACTGGCAACCACCTAAAATCGTCATTTATACCATCGCCATTGGCAGAAAAAGCATTTGGGGTATAGACAATTGGGGGTTGATATAATTCTATGGAATTACTCTGACTCTCAGCATCAGAAAAGGTGCTGCTATTGGGGTCGTAAGTTTGTTTTGCCACCACATAATAATAAAATAGGCCCTCATTTAAATTTAGCTTATCGTCTATATAGGTGATTTTCACAGAATCAGACAATCCAATAGGAACATAAGGAGTAGCTGGGTCTGAACGGTGAATTTGATAGGCCTGAACCCCAGTCTCCCATCCAATGTAGTTTTGCCAAGCGAGGTGACTGGTAAACTGGGATGACCAACCACGTAAAACCATGGAGCAGGCGGTATAACCTGTTGGACCCATATTCTCACAAGTATCTTTCATCACCAAATAGTAACAATACGATGTATCTTCAACTTTTACATCCTTATCTACAAACTTGGTTTCATTGGCATCTTCAAAAGTGGCAATAAGTTCAAACTTGCTTTTGTTGCGTGTAGATTTATACAAAAAGTATTTCG
Source organism: Bacteroidia bacterium (assembly GCA_044370475.1). Lineage (GTDB taxonomy): Bacteria > Bacteroidota > Bacteroidia > UKL13-3 > UKL13-3 > B1. The sequence continues at coordinate 17,434 of JBILVK010000054.1, read as the reverse complement.
CAAAATCGCGCTCGGTTGAGGCTGGCCACTCCAATTCTAGGTGGTCGTTATCTACCACTGTTACAAACTTTAAAAACTGCTTTTGTGGAATAAAAGCGAGTTGTTCAAAAGTAGAAAGGGTATCGGAGCTCGGACCAAAATTGCCGCATTTATTGATGCCCCGCATAAAGTAGGTATAGTTTATGCTGCTATAATTTGGGGTATTCTTATCCTTAAATTGTCTTTGCGACCTATCTCGAATAGTATCTATTACCTGATAATTTTGGTAATTAATTCCCCTATACACATAATAACTTTCAAAATACGGATTTAGCACATCGGAGGAATCTCCAAAGTAAACCGTTGTTTCGGCATTATTGGCCAAGGTCATACACAGCAAATCGGTAGAATTAACCAATGGCATTGGCCTAAACCTCACCCAAACCTTTGATTCAACATTGCGCGAAATGGGACAACCATTATCGTACACATAAACATAAAAAGGAACTCCTTTCGAAAACTTCTCATGCTCGCAAGCACTCTGCCAACAAATGGTAGTCTCCACAATTTGATAACCCGAAGAAAGGGTATCATAATAAGGCTTATGGATAACCACACTGTCTAATGAATCTGAGCTTATGCGCATGTACAATGAATCGCTGGGGTCTAATGCACGTATCTTAAAACAAAAACTATCTGGAACAGTCACATACACGGTATCCTCCATTACAATTTTACCATCTTTGGTAATTGAAGCAATAGGCGGATTATTGGGACAAACCGTAACTGTCATTTGTAACTCAAACCTTAATTCACCAATCTTAATCCCAAACCTAAATTCCTCTACCCTGATGCTTGCTACATAAATGCCCGAACTGCTGGGATTGCAAGAAATTAAACCCGTGGTAGCGTTAATGCTTAGCGGCACAGTTCCATGTATGGCATCATTGTTACTATAGGTATTGCGCCAAACAATATTGGGATAAGGTCCCGCAGTGGCAGTACCAGAAGAAGGATTGTTTCTATCTAAATGACCATTAATAGGCTCAATTAAAGAGTAGCGTAACTCATCTCCATCATCATCCACAAAATTCATGTTGTACTCAAACAAATTATTTACACATAATAAAGTGTTTGGATTGCTGGTATAATGAGGAGTGCTGTTCTTAACAGTTTTTAGGTTCGGCACCTCGGTATACAATGTCATAGAGGCCGATTGAGGATTTACAATATTGTCGATTATATTGTTTCTACAACAACGCTGCCAACTCAAATAATAGCCATTATTGCTATTATAGGTATTTGAATTTAAGGTAATATTGGAGGTATAAATACCTACATGGGTGCAACCTGTTACAATGTTTGCACAATTATCGCCCGTAAATTTTAAGGTATCATCGTTGATGCTACTAAAGAATAATTGGAACTGAGCTTTCTTTGTATGGGTGCCCTTTTCAAAAATTCCAACGGCAATAGAAGGGTCAAAATAGGCATCAGGATTCCCATTTTCACAATCCCTAATAATCACCACCCGTAAGGTGTAGCTATCGCCCCCATTCCATTTTAACTCTATACACCCTCCCACCAAATGGGTAGCTCCACCCACAAATGGCAACAAGGATAAAAGTATAAAAAAGAGCTTTTTCAAGGAGGCAAACTAGTGAATTAAAAAGGTTTAACAAAGTAGGTAATTTTTTTTTGACAATGACATTACTTTACCCAAAAGTAAAGAAAATGAGCCATTATTGCCTAAATTACTAATTTTGACCCATGATTAAGGTAAACAAATCAAAATTTGAAACCACCCTTCAAATTCGTCCCGATGATATAGACATGAACCAACATGTGCACAGCAGTAAGTATATGGATTATGTGCTAGCCGCTAGGTTCGACCAAATGGAGCGTTGCTACAAAATGCCCATGAGTGAGTTTATCAAACATGGCTTCAGCTGGGTTATCAGAAACACTTTTATTGAATTTAAACGTCCGCTCGTTCTTGGCGATACCATGAAAGTGGTGACCTATATAGACGAGATGCAAAAAGACGGTGTAAAAGTGCATTTCGAAATTGTAAAAACACAAAACAACAAAGTGGCATGCTCTGGATATTTCAACTACACCATGGTAGATATAAACACAGGCAGAGCCGCCCTCATTCCAGATTGGATTGTAGAAAGATACTCCATCTAAATTAAAAATTCTATTCAATATCTCCCATGAAATCACCCGCATTATTCCTTTCCTTAGCAATGCTTTGCTTCGGTTCGAACCAAAGCATTGCGCAAAAAAAAGATGCCGCAACAACAGCTACAACAGAGCTTGCCACGCCTGGCTTGCAATTTAGATTGCTTGGTCCAGCCTTAACTTCTGGCAGGGTAATAGACCTAGCAGTTCATCCAAACGATGCCAATACTTGGTATGTTGCCGCAGCCTCTGGAGGCGTATGGCGCACCCAAAACCATGGTACCACCTTTGAGCCCATTTTCGATAGCTATGGCTCCTATTCTATTGGCTGCGTAAGCATTGCCAAGTCTAATACTAACACCCTGTGGGTAGGCACTGGCGAAAATAATAACCAACGCTCGGTAGCATATGGTGATGGTGTTTATAAATCTGTTGACGGTGGCAAAAGTTTTCAAAACATGGGACTCAAAACATCGGAGCATATTGGCAACATCATTATACACCCGCAAGACGAACAAATAGTATGGGTAGCTGCCTATGGTGGCGTATGGAGTGCCGGTGGCGAAAGAGGTGTTTACAAAACCACTGATGGGGGCAAAACGTGGGAGCGCACTTTGTTTGTTTCCAATGAAACAGGCATTTCAGAAATTGCCATAGACCCTACCAATCCAAATATACTTTATGCTGCGGCGCATCAACGCAGAAGGCACGAGTGGACTTATGTAGGTGGCGGACCAGAATCTGGGTTATACAAATCGATAGATGGAGGTAAAACATGGACAGAAATAAACAATGGATTGCCTAAAAATGAGATGGGAAGAATAGGCATTGCAGTATCTCCAGCAGATGCCAATTATGTGTATGCCATTGTAGAAGCAAAGGCAGATAAAGGTGGTGTGTATAGGTCAACCGACAAAGGAATGAGCTTTGCTAAAATGAGTGGGTTTAGCACCAGTGGTAATTACTATCAAGAGTTGATATGCGACCCAAAAAACAAAGATAAATTCTTTGTTATGGATACTTGGTTGCACCATAGCACAGACGGGGGAAAGAATGTGGTAGGTACCGGCGAAGATTTAAAACATGTAGATAACCATTGCATTTGGATCGACCCAAATAATACCAACCATTGGGTAGTGGGTTGTGATGGTGGCGTATATGAAACTTATACGCATGCTAAAGAATGGCGCTATTTTGATAACTTACCTATCACACAATTCTATAAAGTTGCGAGTGATAATGCTTTGCCATTCTATCATATTTATGGTGGCACCCAAGACAATAATTCTATGGGCGGACCATCTGCCACACGCAACATAGATGGCATTGCCAATTCTGATTGGTTTATCACTTGGGGAGGCGATGGTTTTGAATCTGCCATTGACCCAACAAACCCTAATATTGCCTACTCGCAATCGCAATATGGTGGCTTGGTGAGATACAATAAACTGAATGGCGAAAAACTATATATACAACCGCTGCCTGCCAAGGGAGAATCGGCCTTCCGCTGGAATTGGGACTCGCCATTGCTCATCTCTCCGTATCAATCTAACACGCTTTATTTTGCAGCAAACAAATTATTTAAATCTACCAATCAAGGAAACGACTGGCAAGTAATCTCGCCCGATTTAACGCAACAAATAGATAGAAATAAAATCAAAGTAATGGGTCAGGTTTGGTCGGCCGATGCCGTCATGAAAAATCAATCTACAACTTATTATGGCAATATTATTGCGTTAGATGAATCGCCACGCAAAGCGGGATTACTGTATGTGGGAACCGATGATGGCTTGATACAAATTTCTGAAAATGATGGAAGCAGTTGGACAAAAATATCGGGCATAGCTGGAGTTCCTGCTAATACTAGGGTGAATATGCTTACCGCATCTTTGCACAATGAAAACGAAGTTTATGCCTGCTTTGTTAACCAACGTTCGGGCGATTTTAAACCTTATGTTTTTAAGAGTTTAGATAAAGGCAAAACGTGGACATCCATAGCAGGTAACTTGCCTGTGAGGGGTTCTGTATATTGCCTAAAGCAAGATCATTTAGATGCAAATTTACTCTTTGTTGGAACCGAATTTGGGGCTTATTACAGCAAAGATGGAGGTAAAAATTGGAGCAAGCTAAATGGCTTACCTACTATTGCCGTGTACGATTTGGAGATACAAAAACGTGAGTCGGATTTAATAGCCGCTACCTTCGGAAGAGGATTTTATGTGCTTGATAATTTTGCGCCATTAAGAAATTTAGATCTACAAATTTCAAATCAAAAGGCATACCTATTTCCTATAAAAGATGCTTTGTTATATGTGCCTTCTGGCTCAAATGGCTTGGCTGGCACAGGTTCGCAGGGACATAATTTTTGGATGGCCAATAATCCAAGCTTTGGTGCTAATTTTTATTTATACCTAAAAGAAGAATACAAGAGTCTTAAATCGGTTCGAACCGAAAAAGAATTGAAGGATGAAAAAGAGAAGAAAGATGTGTTTTACCCGAGTTGGGAACAACTGCGTGCAGAGGCACAAGAAGAGCCAGAACAACTTATTTGGGTGATTAAAAATGGCGAAGGAAAAGAGGTAAAAAAATTGAGTTGCAACCCAGTAAAAGGCATCCAAAAATTAACTTGGAATTTGCGCATGGAATCTACCTCGCCTCTTAATCCAAACAAACCTAAACCAGGCAGGTATGAGAGTGCTGATGATGGTCATTTAGTAACAGCAGGAAACTATACAGTGGAAGTATATAACACAAAAAATGGAGTGGTTAGTCTTTTGCTTGAGCCTATGAAATTTGTGGTAAAAGACTTAGATGCCAGAGAAGCAAAAAGCATAGACAATGAATTATTGAGCTTTAGAAATGAGGTTGCAGAGATAAACCGAAGTGTAAGTGGTTCGCAAAGGTTGTTGAATGAGTACAATGAAAAATACGAATTAATGAAATTTGGGGTAAGCAGTTATCCTGGAATTTCGCTCAACCTATTGCAAGATTTAAGGAAGGCCAAATTGAATATTGATACTTGCTATTTGTTGCTTTATGGAGATGGAATTAAATCTAGTAAAGAGGTTGAAACACCACCTACTTTTGTGAATAGATTGGGCTATGTAAACGGACAATTATTTGAGACAAGCTCGGCCGTTAGCAAGTCGCAAAAAGAAAATTTAACTTGGGTAAAAGAGGAATATGAAGCCTTTAGGCTTGTGCTCAATGCAACAATATTGCAGATAAAAGCGTTGGAAGAAAAATTGGATCAAGCCAAAATCCCTTACCTCAAAGGCAAAGATGAAAAATGGAAGCGGGATTAATTTATTACATTTGCAGCGTTGAAAATTAAATATTACCACATATTAGGGCTTTTGCTCTTAGTTTTAGCTTGGGGCAGTTGTCGCAAAAATGATGTATTTACCAAGGAAGGTGTAAGCTTAAACTTCTCTACAGATACTGTTTTTTTTGATACCATCTTTTCCAAATTGGGCAGTAATCCCAACTCGCCTAGAAGTGTTACCTTGCAGGTGCGGGTTACCAATCCTTCTAAGAATGCCGTGAAAACACAAATTAGTTTGGCAGGTAATTTTTATGGCCTCTTTAAGCTTAATGTGGATGGCAAAGGAGGAACTGTTTTTCAAGATGTGGAGATAAGAGGCAATGACAGTATTTACATTTTTGTGCAGGCCTATATTGACCCTGTGGGGAGTAATACCCCTTTTGTGGTGACCGACCAGATTTTGTTTGAAACCAATGGGAATAAACAAGATGTTGATTTGGTGGCATGGACACAAGATGCCATCTATTTTCAAAATGAAGTATTGGATTGTTCTGGTGGAAATTTGTTGTGGACCAGCGATAAACCCATTGTCATTTATGATTCTATTTTAATACCCAAAGGGTGTACCTTAACTGTTGAAGCAGGTACGCAAGTGCATAGTTTTAATAAATCTTGCATATTGGTTGCGGGTACACTAATTGTGAATGGTACCATTGAAAAGCCAGCTGTTTTTCAAGGAAGCAGGCTAGATGATGATTACAAAGAAATGCCCGGACAATGGATTGGTATTAGGTTTTTGGCAGGCAGCAGTGGCAACCTTATTACAGGTGCCTTGGTTAAAAATGGTGTCATTGGCATACAGGTTGATTCAATGCCAAGCACGGGTCAGTATGGACTTATTTTAAAAGAAACCATGGTTAAAAACATGAGTGCATGCGGACTTTTAAACTACACTGCAAAATTGTATGCTGAGAACAATTTGGTTGCCAATTGTGGCTTGTATTCCTTTATTGGCGAGTTGGGTGGCACTTATACTTTATTGCACAATACCTTCTCGGCTCAGAGTCAGGTTACAGGTAGGCAAGACCCAGGATTTTACTTAAGTAATGCCCCAGGCAGAGATGGATCGGGTGCAATTATCTATTCTTTCCCTTTAAACTTTACGGTTCAGAACAATATTATTTATGGCTCTTTGGAAGAAGAATTTTACATCAATGAAGATGCAGATGGGGTGCCTATTACCAATGCAACTCTTACCAATTGTGTCATAAAAACCAAGAATTTTGCCTTGGCCATAAATGGAAATATTTTGAACAAAGACCCTCAATTTAAAAATGTTTCGCAACAAGATTTCGATTTAGAATCTAATTCACCTTGCAGGAACACAGGCGTTGGCGTAGGTGTTTTCAGGGATTTGAAGAACCGCAACCGCAATGGCTCTAATCCAAGCATTGGAGCCTATGAGGTTCAATAGTTTACAGCCTAAGTTTTGGTCCGAACCAAAAAATTTCTTGCGTAAACAATTTTAAAAATTAGCTTTGCATCGCTTTAGGTTGAAGCGGATTTTTGTTAAAAAATCCATTTCATTAAAAGGGAACCGAGTGTAAATCTTGGACAGTACCCGCTGCTGTAAGCACCGAATATTCTGTTAGAATATTCATTTCTTTTTCAACACAAGGTCACTTTTTGCTTGATGCAATTGGGAAGGCCAGAAAAAGAAGGTGTAAGTCAGAAGACCTGCCAGAGTAATATAATCAACAAACTTTCGGGAAGAAAAGTTAGGTGGACCATTTGTGCTACTGGCACCATTTGCTGTTACCTGCTATTTTCTTGTGAGTTGTAAAAAGACAATTTTGAAAAAGGCAATTGGCGTGTTTGTATGTGTAATTTGGATGGGATTGGAAGCCATGGCCTCCTCCTGTTTATTGCCATCCAATGCATGGGCAAAAGGAGATACCACACGCCTTTTAGAAACAGTTAAAATTAAGGCATTACGCTATCCTAATTTTTACACAGGTTCAAAATTTGGGTTGATAGATTCTAACAATTTAGTTGCCCTGCAGCAACAAACTTTGGCAGGTGTATTGGCCAATCAAAGTCCTATTTTTATTAAATCTTATGGTCCGGGAATGCTTGCCACACCCAGCTTTAGAGGAGGCAACGCCAACCACACCGCAGTGGTATGGAATGGCTTTAGCTTGCAAAATCCAATGTCGGGACAAATAGACTTTAACACAATCCCCAGTTTCTTGATAGATGAAGTTGCCATACAGTTTGGGAGTCAGGCCGTGCTTTATGGCTCAGGCAATATTGGAGGCACGGTACATATTCAAACCCAAGCAAGCGAGCAATTGGGACAAAAGTTAGGGTTGATGTTGGGGCTTGGAAGTTACGGCTCGGTGGTTACCGGCATTAAATATCATTTGGCTCGAACCAAATGGCAAATGCAACAGAAACTGTACTTGGATCAGACCGAAAACAACTTTGCTTATAAACCCATAGACGCCTTGTATCCACAGGTGGGAACAGCGGTTAAAGCCCGCGACTTACCCACCTTAAGAGCAGAAAATGCACAACGCAAAAGTGCAGGTTGGTTACAAGAATTCTCTTTAAAATTGGCTCCTAAACACAGCATTTCTGCGCGCACTTGGTTGCAAGCAAACGATAGAAATATTGTGCCAGCATTAAACAGTGTAAACCTACATGCAAGGCAAGAAGACAGAGCCGCAAGGGGAATGTTTGAGTATAAATATAAGGTGAAGGCCTACGAGTTGCAGGCGCGTTATGCCTATATGATAGACGGATTGGTTTATGGCAACGACCAGGTTAAAGAAACGAAGAGTGTAGCCTCAAGTTCTACAGCTTTTGTGGATCAATTTTATGAGAAGAAGCAATGGCAGATGCATGTGAGTGTAATGTTACAGCAGATGCAAGCTAAAATGAGTGAAGCGCCAGAGGCCTGGTACCAAGATAAAGTTGCCTTGTTTGGTTCAATAAAACATAGCATGTTGGGTAATGCCTTGCAACAACAATTTTCTTTGCGCAGGGAGTGGGTAAACAAGGAGGCTATTCCTTTAATGCCAGCCTACGGAATAAGCTATCAGGTATTGCCTAGTTTGTTGGTTTTTGGCAATGTATCGCGCAGTTACAGGCTGCCTACGTTTAACGATTTGTATTGGCCAGAAATGGGCAATGTACATTTGCAACCAGAGTATGGATGGAACCAAGAAATAAGTATAAAGACCCATGGAAAATACTTGTTTAAGACCTTCCGAGGAAACTTTAGTGGCAAGAGTTTATATTTTTCTGGCACCCTAACTTACTTTAATAAGAACATTCATAATTGGATTATTTGGATGCCTAAAGGAGGCAATTTTAGCACCCCTATGAATGTGTATGAAGTGTGGAGCAGAGGTATTGAATTGGGTTGGGCCTTGAACCTAAAAATGCCTAAAAGCAACATAAGAATTGCCGGAATGCATGATTATACAAAAACTACCAATGAATCGTCTGCTTTAATGAATGATGCCTCTTTGTATAAGCAGTTAATTTATACACCTCGGATAAAGCATACGCTGCAAGTGCAATGGGAGAAAGGTGATTATGGCGTGCAATACTTCTTTAATTATGTGGGCACAAGGTATGTGAGTTCTGACCATAGTAATTGGCTGATTCCATATAGTTATAGTGGGGTAAACTTAAGTAAGAAATGGCATTGGTTTGGAAAGCAATGGCAGACTCAATTTTTGCTACAAAACCTATTGAACGAGAGTTATCAAGTGATGGTAAATCAACCTATGCCATTAATCAATTATCAGTTAACTTTAAACCTAAAAATATAATATGAAAAACAATTTACTAAAATGGGCAATGATTGCTCTGTTGATGCCTTTTGGCAATTTATGGGCGCAAACGCCTGCAAAATTTGAGGACATCAGTTTAGCCCCAAATTCATTCTATAATGGAAGTGATTTTGCGGGTAGTTTTAGGAGTGGAAATTATGTATTTGAAAATACATATGATTCATCCTTTGGTGGCTTTTGGAGTGGCTTTTCGGTATCGAATACCAAAGACGATTCTACACCTGGCTATTTAAACCAATACAGTGCCATTACTGGTGGCGGATTTAACTCTACTAACTATGGAGTATATTATGGTAGTGGTAAAATAAAACCAGAAGGTGCAGCCATTGGCAAAATGGTTAAAGGGTTCTATATAACCAACAGCACCTATGCGTATTTTGACATGAAAAAGGGTGGCGCATTTACCAAGAAATTTGGTGGTGCTAGTGGTGATGAGCCCGACTTTTTTAGCGTGGAGATAAGTGCATGGAAAAATGGTGGAAATGCTGCCGACACTACAGTAACGGTGTTTTTGGCCGACTTTAGGGATAGCAACAATACCAAAGATTATATCTTAGATACTTGGAAATATGTTGACCTAAGTGTATTGGGAGTAGTAGATAGTTTTGGCTTTGATTTTCATTCTTCGGATACTGGAAATTTTGGCATCAATACCCCATTGTATTTCTGTATTGATAATTTCAATGACCTAGCAAGTAAATTGATTGCGGCAAAAAGTGATCTGCAATTTTCTTTGTTTCCAAATCCGGCAAGTGCACAAATACACATTCAAATGAATGGCCAAATAGATGGCTATACAGTAATTGACATGCAAGGAAAAATGATTCTGCAGGGTACCGAAAAAACCATTGATATTGCTGCCCTTCCAATGGGAGTTTATGTAATTCAAATTAAAGTTGGTGATGCTGTATTGCATCAGAAATTTATCAAAGAATAAGGAGATTAATATGCGTCAAACTACTGGCATTTCTTCCATGTTGAAACAAAGTCTGTATGTATTTTTCTGTGCACTTTTATTTGTGGCTTGCGATAAAACGCCCAATACAGTATCAGAGGAGCCAAGTATTACAGACACCACTGCACAAGGAATATTCATTTGCAATGAAGGGAATTTTCAATGGGGAAATGCCAGTTTAAGTTTGTACAATTCTGCTACGGGATCGGTTCAGGAAGATGTTTACAAAGCTGCCAATGGCAAAGGTCTTGGCGACGTATTGCAATCGATGCTGGTGCACCAAGACTTGGCTTATTTGCTGGTAAACAACTCAAAGAAAATAGAGGTAATAGATCCAAAATCATGCAAATCCTTGTATACACTTACAGGCTTTAATTCGCCTAGGTATATGTTGCCTATTAATGGGCAAAAGGCCTATGTGAGCGACTTGTATGAAAAGGCTATTTATGTGTTGGATTTATCTAACAAACAAATTGCAAAAAAAATTGCCTGTGGAACATGGACTGAGCAAATGATTTTGCTGAACCAAAAGGCTTTTGTATGTGGAACAAATTCTAAATATGTTTATGTAATAAACACCCAAACAGACCTAATGGAAGATAGCATTGAGTTGGGTTATGGGGCACAATATATTGTAAAAGATAAGCATCAAAAACTGTGGGTACTAAGCAATGGTAAAGCACCCATTGTGCCGCAATTGTTTTGTATAAATGAGGACGGCGGTATTGAAAAAACTTTCAATTTTGCTGCAACAGATTTACCCTCACGCTTAATTATTTCGCCATCATTGGATAAATTGTATTGGCTTAATAAAGGGATTTATTCTTTGGATATAAATGCGGTTGTTCTTCCTGTCACTCCCTTGGTGGAAGCGGATTCGCGTAATTTTTATGGCTTAGGATACAATCCACACAAGAACCAACTCATGGCCTCTGATGCAAAAGATTTTGTGCAGAAAAGTGAAGTATACTTGTTCGATACCTTAGGCAATTTAAAGGGAAACTTCAAGACACAAATTAACTCTGGATATTTTTATGCAAGATAAGGAGTTGGTTCGGACCAAAATAAACAACAAGTTACCTACACGAAAGGAGTTGGTGGAAGGCATAGATTACTATGTTGAAAATGGCTATATGGTCTTTAAGGAAGTCTACCATTTGAACCGAGGTTATTGTTGCGGAAGTGGTTGCAGGCATTGCCCGTACAAGGCATCTGAGAAAAAATCTTAGCTTGTTATTACTCCACTTATCTGCGAACTAAAACGCTTCGCCTAGGGTGAAATAAAAGCCATTGATACCTTTCTCTCCAAAGCCAAAATCGAGGCGCGCATTGATATGTTCTCTGCGAATAGACATGCCTCTTAAGCCAAACCCATAATTGGGTTTGATATGTTGTGTAAGCTCAGATTCATTCTTACCTACATTTCCCAAACCGCCAAAAACGACAACGCCAAATGGTCCCCAAACAGTTTTACGAAACTCTGCTTGCACGGTTACTAAATGCTTATCTCTATACCTACCATTGTAATATCCACGCATAAACATTTCTCCACCCATGGTACCCATTTGCCTATAAGGCACATCTTGGTAATTGAAGCTTCCATAACCTTGAATGGCAAAAACATTTTCTTTCCATACTTGAAAATACTTGCGCATATCAAAAGTTAATCCATGAAAACCGTGACTACCAATGGCCGATTTAAAATAATAATAATTGCTAATTTCAAGGTAGGCCCCATCTAAAGGGTAATAGATATGACTGCGGTTATCGAAGGCTAAGGCAATGCCTGCACCAAAAACTTCATAGCCATTTATGCCGGCTACACCACTGCCTGGGGCAAGGCTAACCTCTTTAAATTTCACATCGTACATGCGCTCGTAAAGCACTTGCGGACCAAAATACAGGTTGGTAAAAATTTGTTTGGTGAGCCTCAGATTTACTTTGTGTTGTTTAAAATCGTATAGCTCCTTGGTAGCATCTGTGGTTTGATTTCCAACACCCCAATAGTACTCATTAAAATCATTGTAAACATATTGCGCCTTGAGGTTATACTCATTATTTTTAAAGAAAATATCTGCGCTAGGCCTTATGTTAAACTGCTTCAACTGTGTGTAAGAACTGTTGAGCCTAATTAAAGATGGGCGGGTAATAGAATCCTTGCTAGCCCTAAACATATATCCCAAACTTACACCCAGCTTGACGCCTGTTTCTGGCGAAATAGCAAAAATAGGCAGGGCAAAATAATAATGATCCCTTGGCTTGGCAGAATCGCCCTCCACAATACTATAATAGAAATCAATTAAACGCTCTAATTTATTTTTCTTTTGGGCAAACAACTCCTCTGGGAAAGCTAGTTCCAATATAAAAAAGAAAAGCAAAATCGACCTTAAAAACCGCTTTTTATTCATGAGGTGCTATGGCAATAATCTACCATACATACGCGGGAAAGGAATACTTTCGCGCACATGCGGTAATTTACATACCCAAGTAACCAAACGCTCTAAGCCCAATCCAAATCCAGCATGCGGCACCGTTCCAAATCTTCTTAAATCGAGATACCATTCAAAAGCCTCCATAGGCAATTGGTGCTCATTGATTTTTTCAATCAACAATTGCTCATCTGTTTCACGCTCACCACCACCTACAATTTCACCATAGCCCTCTGGAGCTAAAACATCAACCCCACGCGCAAATTTCGCATTCTCAGGATCACGCTTCAAATAGAAAGCCTTTACCTCATGCGGCCAGTTATAAACCATAATAGGCACATCAAACAAACGTGTGATAACTGTTTCATCGCTACCACCCAAATCGTTGCCATATTCAAAGTTTCTGGCACTGTTGAGCCATTGAGGTATATTTCTTTCTTGTTCCTCCAAATCACCCAACTCTTGCTTTAGCTTATCAATTTGTGCTTGGTTAAAACCAATCTCACCCTTCTTCATTCCCGGGGTTTTAATCTTCTCTTCGCGCTCTGCTATTTCGGTCTGAACCAAAGCAATTCTTTCTTTTACGCGCTGCAATTCATCCTCTAGTGATTTGATAGAGTTTTGTCCGTTCACATCTTGCTCACCTTTGATGATTCTTACAGCCTCATCATAACTTAAACGAGGGAAAGGCTTTACAATATTCTTTAGTATTTCGGTATCTCTACCAATGATAGCAAGTTCTTTTTCGCAGGTATTTAATACAGCGGTAACTACATGACGTAAGAACTCCTCAATGATATCCATGTTATCAAAAATATCATAGAAAGCCATCTCAGGTTCTATCATCCAAAACTCGCTTAAGTGTCTGCGGGTTTTAGATTTCTCTGCTCTAAATGTTGGACCAAAAGTATAAATTTTGCCCATGGCAAAAGCCATTGCTTCGCCGTAAAGCTGACCACTCTGACTTAAATAGGCAGGGTCGCCATAGAAATCAGTTTCAAATAAGTTGCTGGTACCCTCACAGGCATTTCCAGTGAACAAAGGCGCGTCCATTTGCACAAATTCTTTCATTTGAAAAAATTCATGAATCGAGAAAATGATGCGGTTTCTTATGCGCATGATGGCCCATTGGCGCTGACTCCTTAACCAGAGGTGGCGTTTGTCCATTAAGAAATCTACCCCATGTTCCTTTTTGGCAATTGGATATTCTACAGAAGCACCTATAAGTGAAACACTGCTCGCTTGAATCTCGAAACCTCCCATTTGGCGCTCGTCTTTTACAACCAAACCCGTAATAGAAAGGGAAGATTCGAGGCTAATTTTGCGTGCCTCTTCAAAAAGCTGCTCCCCTACTGTTTCCAAACTCACCACACATTGGCACCAACCTGTACCATCGCGTAAAATTACAAACACCAAGCCTTTGCTTTCACGCTTGTTGCTTGCCCAGCCCATTAAGGTAACTTCCTTACCCACAAATGCACCTAGGTCTTTTATTAAATATTTCTGCACGCTAAAAACTCCTTTATCTTTTTATTAGAAAGGTGCAAAAATACACAATAACGCGCGCATCTCAAAACTAAGAAACGTATATAAATGCAAGGAAAAATAGCCAATTGGAGTTCTCCAGCTGCTCAAAAAACTATAATTATCCCCGAAATATTCAAGTTGTACTTTCATTTTTCGGGGAAATTAATATCTTTGTTGTATGATAACGAGATTAATAGAGAAAAAAGCAGAAAAACTACTCAAACAATTCCCTGCTGTTGGAATTATTGGTCCGAGGCAATGCGGCAAAACCACCATTGCCAAATTGCTGCAAAAAAAGGGGAAGTCTAAAACCGCAGTTTACTTCGATTTAGAAAGTCCGCAAGACCTCAGAAAGTTTGAGAACCCAGAGTTATTCCTTACGGCCCACCAAGACCAACAGGTTATCATAGACGAAGTACAACGCATGCCAGAACTCTTTCCGCTGATGCGGTCTTTAATTGACAAAAAACGCCATGCTGGTCGGTTTTTATTGCTCGGCTCTGCTAGTCCGCAATTGATGAAAGGTTCCTCAGAATCGCTTGCAGGAAGAATCTATTACCTAGAAGCAACCCCACTATTGTTGGTAGAATTGCCCAACAAACCCAATACACTCGCGAGGCATTGGTTTAGGGGAGGATTTCCAGGTGCCTGGAATGCCAAGAGTGACGAGATGTATTTTTTATGGATGGATGGTTTTGCCAGAACTTTTATTGAGAGAGATTTAAATCAAATCTTCGGGGTAATTTTTTCGCCGCAGATAATGTTCAAACTTTGGCGCATGTTGGCACATTACCATGGAGGCATTTGGAATGCCCAATCATTTGCCAAAGGATTAGGAATAAGCTCTACAACGGTTAACAACTACCTAGACTATTTGCAAGGAGCATTTATGGTAAGAAAGCTTCAGCCCTTCTTTCACAATACCGCAAAACGCTTGGTTAAAAGTCCAAAAGTTTACATAAGAGACAGTGGACTTTTGCATTACCTACTAGATATACATCATGCCAAAAATTTGCAATACCATCCTTCCTTGGGATATTCTTGGGAAGGCTACGTGATAGAACAAATTATTTCACTACTTCCCAATACCATTCAACCCTATTATTACAGAACACATGATGGCGCAGAAGTAGACCTTATCTTGGTAAAGGGCATTAAGCCTATAGCAAGTTTAGAAATAAAATATTCTGAAAAACCCAGTTTATCTAAAGGCTACACAGAAAGCATCAAAGATCTAAAAACAAAACACAATTATTTTATCACGCCCGGAAACGAAAAACCATGGCCACTCAATAAAAACATCATGGCAGTTGGTTTAACTGAATTTCTGAGTGAAGTGCTTCCTAAAATAATAAAATAGTAAAAATATTATCCCCGTAATATTCAAGTTGTACTTTCGATTTACGGGGATAATTTATTGCTTAATGAACCGCTTATTGTTACCTTGCCACTTATCTTTTAGCTTAAGTATGTAGATTCCATTTGCCAAATTCCTTACATCAATTGGTGTATCATTTGTGGTTTGCCCTTTCAACATCACTTGGCCATTCATGCCCACAATTTCATAGGCATACTTCTCGCCGTTTGTTAAATTTTCAAGTGTTATAGATTCGCTGGTAGGATTTGGAAAAATGCTAAAATCCATCTGTTGCATTGGCTTTAAACCAGTGGTAGGATCAAGCGAATTTACATAGGCTACAAATACACCCGAGCCATAAGTAGACACCACCATTCTACCATCTGTAACCCTATGTTGCATCATGGTTACAGGTTGAGTTCCTATGGTAGTTGGCCCTTGCCTTGTCCAGTTGGTTTGCATGCCACTTATTTTTTTAGTTGCATATAAGCCAGTTGAAGTACCCAAGAAATAAACCAAGCTATCTAAAGTTGGAGCGATGGTTAACCACCTGCAACTTGGACCATTGCCTGAACCACTTGCATTCTGTTCTAAATTACCCGAAATAGCTGTCCATGTTTGTCCGCTATTGCTACTTTCGAAAACACTTAGCACATAATAATTGGTAAACACTGCATAAATTTTGGCTGTATCAGTTGGATGTTGTGCAATGCAGTTGATGTATCCATTTGGAAAATTGCTCCCACTAATTAATTCGGGTTCAGATGTTGTATCTGAAGCATTGCGCAAGCGATACAACCTCCCTGCAGCCGAGCCATAATACAATACATTAGCTTGTATTTTAGAACTAAAAATAGCGGTAATTTCATCGCCTGCAGCAGGCAATAAGGTACGGTGCAATTTGGTCCAATTGATGGCACTTGCATTGCTATCCAACTGGTTCTTTAAAGGTATTCCTGTAATATCGCTGTTGCGCCAAATCACATTGCCTGCGGGTGTAAACACCACTTTAAAATCATTGGCATCGGGCGTAAATGGATTGATAAATTGATATAGATTCTTGTCTACTCCTTTTGGATCTATGCGGGTAAATTGGGTGGGAACACCAGAGCTATTGAGAATCATGCGGTGCATGCGACCTTGTTGAATAGATAAATAAACCTCGCCACCACCAGGTTTTACATGGCAAAACGAACCATCATAACTCAATGGCATATACCAATCGTTTAATGCGGTTGGTGTTAAATTGGCATAGGTACCATTGTCCTGTGTGCCACCTACTACAAATTTGGAGCTGCTGCTGGCATCTTGGGCAATGGTATAAAACTGTGTAGTTACATAACCATGGTTTAAGGATGTCCACTCCATAATTGGCGATAAGCAATTTTGTGTAAGCGATATTCCTCCATCGTGTATTGATAACATTTTGGCAGGATTCGCTGGATAAAATACCACACCATGGTTATCGGGGTGATGATTTGGGTACACTTTAAAATCGGGCAAGGTGGTTCCTATTCCATATCCTCCTATTTGCACCGTATTATTCTTTGTGCTGAACCCATCTGTTGACCGGTATAAATTGGTTCCGCCTAAGAAGACGGTATTGGCATCATCTGGTTTCACATTTACCTCAAGGCAATATCCACTTTGCGAAATAAAGCTACCAAAGTTGGTAGGGGTAACAGGAATGTTTGCACTTCTATCACTCCAGCTTCCACCGCTACCAGAGCCATCTCCGCTTAGGTAAGTATATTTCCAAAGGCTGTTAAACTCGCTCTTGCCCTCAAAGGTCTTACTTTCCTTTCCAATACCTGGGGTATAAGCCACAATATAAACTTGGTTCTCATCGCTGGGTGCAATGCCAATGGAGATTCT
>JBILVK010000050.1:0-21225 GCA_044370475.1 Bacteroidia bacterium | reverse complement strand
AGTACAGGATTTGTGTTGTATGATACCATCAAAGGGGTAAATAATACCAGGTATTTCGACAATAATTTTGGGAAAGGAATTTCGCCATTGATTAGGTATTGCTATGTTATAACAAGTGGTTATTACCCAAGAGATGAGAATGGCACGCGGATATTATTGGGGGAGAATTCGGAGAGTTTTGCCAGTGAGGAAGTATGTGATATTATCTTGCGCACCAAGCCTATGATTACCAAGGTGAGTGTGTTAAAAACGGCAGAAGCAGATGGAAAAATTGAAGTGAATTGGATTAAGCCTAGTCAGTTAGACAGCACACAATTTCTGCCACCTTACCGGGTTCAATTGCAGCGATCAACCAGCGCCACTAGTGGATATAATAATGTTGGTTCGGCCATAGATTATTTGACTTTTGCGGACATAAAAGATGAGGTTCAAATAGATAGTATGCTTAATACCATTGGCAATACTTATTATTATAAAGTGATATTGTATGCTACCAAAGGTGTCAGCTTGGGGTTAATTGAAGAGAGCACAATTGCAGGTTCTGTGTTTTTGCGGACCTTTAATTCCAATAGGTCAATTAAGTTAAGTTGGCAACCCGAAACGCCATGGATAAATACAAGCACCACGGTATTTAGGAAAAATGCATTGAATGGTTTTGATTCAATTGGGTTTACAACACAGAATAGTTATTGGGATACGGGCTTGTTTAATGGGGTGAGTTATTGTTATAAATTGGAAACAAAGGGAGGCTATAATCCTAAGTTTTTTGCTAATCCTATTTACAATTTTTCGCAAGAGGTTTGCGGTGTTCCAATAGATACCATTAGGCCGTGCGCTCCAGCATTAACGGTTGATACACCTTGTAATAGCTTTACGGCATTAGAGGTAAAACTCAATTGGGTTTACCCCGCAAGTTGCGACCAAGATGTGGTTAAATATAGGATATACTGGAAGAAAAATGCCAAAGAAAATTGGAAGGTTTTAGATTCAGTTTCTTTCGGTCTGAACCAATACACCGATTCTAGAGCAGAGTTGAAATATTCGATAGCTGGATGTTATGCCGTATCTGCGGTTGACTCATTTGGCAATGAAAGTTATTTAGACAATGAGAAGTGCATTGATAACTGTCCGTACTACCAAATTCCCAATGTATTTACGCCAACTGGCGATGGATTAAATGATGTATTGCGGCCTTTCCCTTATCGATTTATAGACAAGGTTGATATTACAATTTATAACCGTTGGGGACAAGAGGTATTTAAGACCAATAACATAGACATCAATTGGAATGGGGATGACCAGAAATCGGGCAGGCCATGTATGGAAGGGGTTTATTACTACATTGCCGATGTGTATGAGAGTTATTTAGAAGGCACAAAGAAGAGGAGTTTGAGAGGTACCATTAATATAATTAGAAACTAAGGTGTTTACAGGAATCATAGAAGCTACCGCAAAGGTAAAGCGTATTGCATTTGAGCAAGGCAATCTTCAGTTATGGGTTGAATCTGGACTAAGTAAGGAATTAAAAATTGACCAAAGTTTGGCGCATAATGGAGTATGTTTAACGGTAGTAGAATTGGGTGATGATTGGCACAGGGTAACTGCGGTGGCAGAGACTTTAGCCAAGACCAATTTGGGCAAATTAGTTGAAGGAAATTTGGTGAATTTGGAGCGTTGTTTATCTGTAAATGGGCGTTTTGATGGGCATATTGTTCAGGGGCATGTGGATACAACAGCCACTTGTGTAGAAGTAAAGGAGGCAGATGGAAGTTGGTTGTATTATTTTAGGTTGCATGATACTTCAGAGCAGCTTTTGATAGTAGATAAAGGCAGCATTTGCATCAATGGGGTAAGTTTAACGGTGGTGGCATGTACGGAGGAAGGATTTTATGTGACCATTATACCGTATACTTATGAGCATACTACATTTGGGGAATTGAAGGCGGGAGATGAGGTGAATTTGGAGTTTGATATTTTGGGGAAGTATATTCAGAAGCAATTGGCGGGAAGAGGTTAGAGTGAGTGTGAAGTGTGAGTGTGAAGTATGAAGTATGAGTTAAGAGTGAAGAATTAAGAGTGAAGAGTTAGGGGTTACTTCATAGTTTATTTTTTTTGCCACAAAGGCCGCAAGGTTTAAGGAGCAAAGAGCACAAAGTCTTACTATTATTTCACGCGGATTTGGGAGATTTGCTTTTGATGCAAGATAGATTTCGCGGATTTATCTTTTTTTAAATTTCTTTAATTGTTTCCTCTGCGAAATCTGCTTTAATCCAATAATCTGCGTGCTGCTTTAAATGCTAGAAGCTAGCAGCCCCCACAAAGTCCAAAGACTAAAGACCAACGACTAAAGACCAAAAAGCCACAGATTCACAGATTATAATTTTATATAAAAGCCCTAATTAAATATCTGCGAAATCTCAACTAATCTAAATAATCTGCGTGCTGCTTTAAATGCTAGAAGCTAGCAGCCCACCTATTCAAAGGCCAAAGACCTAGTACCTAGGTAGCAAAGGATTGTAAATCCTTTGCGGCATTATTTTCCCACAATTAGAGTCGTAAATGTATTTAAGCTTTTACAAAAAAGCTAACGGCTAACAGCTAACGGCTAACTGCCCTCCCCCAAAGACTAAAGACTCAGCCTACGCTAAAGCTTCGGCTGACAAAGCAAAGACCCAGTGCCTAGGTAGCAAAGGATTGCAAATCCTTTGCGGCATTATTTTCCCACAATTAGAGTCGTAAATGTATTTAAGCTTTTACAAAAAAGCTAACGGTTAACAGCTAACGGCTAACAGCCCTTCTTCTGAGGCAAAAAAAAACCACCCGAAGGTGGTTTCTTTTTTAAGTAGATTGAATTATTCTGCAATAACTTCTACGGCGATGTTAATTGTAACATCACGGTGTAGGTTAAGAATTGCTTCGTAATTGCCTAATGTTTTCACGTCGTTGATTTCAATCTTACGTCTGTCGATTTCAAATCCTTTGTTTTTAAGTGCTTGCGCAACTTGTAAAGGAGTGATAGAACCGAAGATTTTGCCATTAGCACCAGCTTTTGTGCCGATGGTGATTGACATTTCTTTCAATTGTTCTGCCAACGACAAAGCGTCAGTTTTCATTTTTTCACGTTTAAGAGCACCTTGACGGTTGTTCTCTTCATGCATTTTGAGGTTGCTAGCGGTAGCCATGATAGCCATACCACGTGGAAATAAGAAGTTATTTGCATAACCGTTTTTAACTTCCACAACATCACCTTGGTGACCCAAGTTTTTCATGTTTTCTTTTAAAATAATTTTCATTGTGTAGTCTCCTTATTTTAAAGAATCGCCTGTGAATGGTAGAACTGCGATGTGACGGGCACGCTTAATTGCTTGTGCCACTTTGCGCTGATACTTCAATGAAGTACCGGTTAACCTGCGGGGAAGAACTTTCCCTTGATCGTTTACGAATTTCAATAAGAAGTTAGCGTCTTTGTAATCAAGATACTTGATGCCATTCTTTTTGAAACGACAGAATTTTTTCTTCTGAGGTGCTTCAGGCATGGTGTTAAAAACCATTGCCGGAGATGCGTTTGCTTTCTTTTTCATACTTACTTCGCTCCTTCCTGTTTTTGATCTTTTTTGCCTTGGTTGAATTCACCATTGCGTTTACGTTGGTTGTAGATAACTGCGTGCTTGTCTAGAGCGACTGTTAAGTAACGCATGATACGTTCATCACGTCTGAAAGCTAGTTCAAATTTTGAAATAAAATCTGGTTTTGACCTATACTCTAACAGATGATAGAAGCCTGTTGACTTCTTCTGTATAGGGTACGCTAGTTTGGTCAAACCCCAGTTTTCTTCATGAACCAGCTCTCCGCCGTCGTCAGTTATTAATTTGCGGTACTTTGCTACTGCATCTTTTAACTGCTCGTCGGAGAGTACGGGAGTGAAAATAATCACTGACTCATAGTCTTTTAAGACAACCGTCTCTGTTGTTTTAGATTTGGTTTTAGTTGCCATTTACTGAGGAATTTATTTAAAAAGGACCGCGAAAGTACGGTTTCTATTTCATATACGCAAACTATTTACAACTATTTTTTATTGAGAATCAAAATACTGTACACAATCACGTTATAAAAAGTTGCAATTTAAATACATATTTTGCCAAATAAATTCTATATTCGTATGCATGGCACGTTTACCCATTAAAACTATAGGTATTTTTCTTTTTATTTCACTTTTCTCCTATGTTCAGGGGTATTCTAGTAACAAACAAAATTCCATAGTAGACAGCCTCTTACAAGTTTGCATTAAGCATCTGGATAACCAAGATAATGCTTTAGCCTATGCTTTGATGGGTGAAATTAACAACCGGATACCACTTGAGCGCAATGCCTTTACGATAGCAGATTATTACAGCGTTAAATCCTCGGTTGAGAGCAGGAAACAGAATTATGAAAATCAATTTGCCCTTTTAGAAAAATTTAGTATCCAAGTAGAAAACCTTTACAGTCCAGAATATATTGCCAAATCATTGCTAGGCTTTGCAAGTTATTATGAGCAATTTGGGGATTTTAAACAGGCATTGCCTTACTTTTTAAAAGCCTTGGATCAGTACAAACAATTAAATGATGAAGTTAATATCGCTTATTTATATAATAAATTAGGCCTTATTTATTATGCCGATGGGGATTTTATTTCTGCCAAGAATTATTTTATGGCTGCCTTTGTATTGTTTAGTAAACATAAGAATGAAGAGGTAACCAATGCCTATTGGATGCAAAATTCGCTTTCAAATATTGGATTATGCTACAAAAACTTAAGGTTGTATAGAAAGGCTCTCTCCTATTACTTTATTGCCTTAGAGTTTTGCAAAACTGCCCCCTTTAAAAAAGAAAGAGCCATTTCGGTAATTCAGTCGAACATTGGCGTTTTATATGGTGATTTAAAAGATTATGATAAGGCAACTAATTACTTAAAGAAAGGAATTTCTGGTTGTATCGACCCAAAGAATGGTGAATTAAATCATGGAGTGGAGAGCATGATTTATTTGGCTTCACTATACAGAAAGATGGGTAATTATAAAGAAGCATCCTTACAATTAGAAATGGCAAAGAAGCTAATTGAGAAGGAAAAGCTAAATTATCCATTGATACCCTATTATCTTGGTTTATCTGAATTATACTATGAAAAAAAGGATTATAATTTGGCCTATCAAGCAAAAGAAAAGCATTTACAATTGAGTGATTCTATTGATAGAGTTGAAAAAAAATCGTTGTATGGAAAACAGTTTTTAACGCATGAATTAGAGGAACAAAAAATGAGAAATCAGATTCTTGAAAAAGAAAATAATTACCAAAACCTAGAAATGCGTTTGATTATTGGCCTGGTATTGGCTGCAGTTGTATTTATTATACTAATATACAGAAGTTTATATAAAGTAAGATTGCACAATAGGAAGTTAAAAGTGTTGAATGAGCAAGTAACAGAGCAAAAATCAAAATTGCATCAAATTAATACGCAACTAGAAAGAATCAATATCAATAAATCTTACCTTATGCAATCGGTAGCACATGATTTGCGCACACCCATTGGTAATGTTATTAGTTTAAACGGATTGTTAGAAGCTGAGGCCGAAGATGGCTCGGAGGAACGCGAATACCACCACCTAATTCAGAGCAGTTGCCTACTTTCTTTAAATATTATAGAGGATATATTGGATCAATCGATGCTAGAAAATGGGAAGTTTCAACTTAAAAAAGTGGATGCCAACATTATTAAACTATTAGATGAAAGTGTGCGTATCCTAGAATTTAGGGCAAAGGCAAAATCCATAAGTATTATTAAGAATTACGGACAATTACCTGAGCTGTATATTGATGCAGAAAGAATTAAACGTGTTTTCATCAATATTTTAATGAATGCTATTAAATTTAGTCCGAAAGGCGCTAAAATTGAAATTAATGAGTATTTGGATGATACTAGGTGCATTGTTTCCATTAAAGATGAAGGCATTGGCATCAATGAGCATATGCTTTCTCAAATTTTTGATAAATATACCCAGGCATCACGCCCCGGAACCCAGAATGAAGGAACCATTGGAATTGGTTTATCTATTACGCGTTCCATCATAGAAGACCATGGTGGAAATATAAAAGTGGAAAGCAAACCTAATTATGGCTCAACCTTTTATATCGAACTACCGATTTTAGAGTCGAATGCGAGCTAATTAACTTTTTAATTCATTTTTTCTTTTTATTTTGCGACATGGAAAATTTTGTGGTAAGTGCGCGCAAGTATAGGCCCGATCGATTTGATACGGTTGTTGGACAAGAGCATGTGGTTCAAACCTTAAAAAATGCCATTAAAAACAGGCATTTGGCACATGCATTCTTGTTTTGTGGTCCAAGAGGAGTAGGAAAAACCACCAGTGCACGCTTATTGGCAAAAACCATTAACTGTACCAATTTAAGTAGTGATTTTGAGGCATGTAACGCATGTGATAGCTGCACGGCCTTTAATTCAAATGCATCTTTTAATATCTATGAATTGGATGCTGCATCCAATAACTCTGTTGATGATATAAGGGGTTTGGTAGACCAGGTGAGGTATGCCCCACAAGGTGCTCAATACAAAATTTATATTATAGATGAGGTTCATATGTTAAGTGCGCAAGCGTTTAACGCCTTCCTAAAAACCCTAGAAGAACCACCTCCCTACGCTAAATTCATTTTAGCCACCACAGAAAAACACAAGATTCTTCCTACTATTTTAAGTCGTTGTCAGGTTTTTGATTTTCACAGAATCAAAATAGACGATGCGGTAAAGCAATTGAAGAAAATTTGCGAAAGCGAAAACATACAAGCAGAAGAAGAAGCATTGCATGTAATTGGCAAGAAGGCTGATGGAGCCATGCGTGATGCGCTATCTATATTTGATAGAATTGTGAGTTTTAGTGGAAATAAGATTAGCTATGCTGATGTAATTTCTAACCTAAACATTTTAGATTACGATTATTATTTTAGGGCAACCAATATGCTGTTGTCGGAAAATATAGCAGGCAGTTTGTTGTTGTTTGATGAGATATTAAGCAATGGATTTGAGGCCCAACATTTCCTACAAGGCTTTAGTGAGCACATCAGAAATTTGATGGTATGCAAGCATCCAGACACCCTAAAATTGTTAGAAGTAGCGCCCAATGTTGCGGCCAAATTTGCGCAACAATCGGCCACTTGCAGCAGTACCTGGTTATTAAATGCATTAAACTTGCTGAACCAAACCGATTTCAATTATAAGCTGAGCAAGAATCATCGCCTGCATGTAGAGTTGGCACTGATGAAATTATGCAATTTGCAGCGAGCCATTCAAATTTCTACTCATCAACCTATGGTTGACGAGAAAAAAAAAATTGATGTAAGCGCCTCGGTTCAGACCGAAATAATAGCTAGACCTTTAGTAGTAGCCGAACCAAAAGTAACCGAGGTTAAGCCAACCATACAGCCCCAAACTACTGAGGTAGGGACAGGTAAATCTACCTTAGATAAACTACGTGAACAAGTTGCGCGGCAGAAAGAAAGCGAGCAACAAAGCAATCAACAGCAAACCGAAAATATTGAGGAAAAAGGAGAGAATAAAGCCTTTACCCAAGAGGAGTTTCAAGCCATTTGGGATGGATATATTATTAGGTTAGAATCGACAGGGAAATCGAGAATTGCATCCTTTTTAAAGGAATCGCCGGTGCGGTTTTTGGAGCAAGAAAAGGTGGAAGTTGAGTTAAAAAGTAGCCTTGAGAGTGAGATTATGGAGGATGAAAGAATGGATTTGATTCCATACATGAGGAAGGAATTGCAGAATTTTAATTTTGATTTGCAATTTTCGATTAACAAAGACAGGATACAACATTTGAGTAAAATTAGTAAGCCAGATCAACTAAAAAGGATGGTGGATAAGAACCCCATTTTAGGCGATTTTGTGCAAGGTTTAGGTTTGGAGATAGATTATTAACATGGATTACGGAAAAGAGAAAATTAAGCGTTCGTTTGGGGCAAGAATGCGTAAACTGCTCAGCTATTTTTTAAAAGGATTACTCATTACACTTCCCATTTATGCTACCTATAAGATTATTAGGTCGCTCATGGAATCTATAGACGCGGTGTTGCTGTTAGAAACGCCAGGTTTAGGCTTTTTAATTGTGATTGGTACCATCACATTAATGGGATTTATTGGCTCGTCTATTATCACCAGACCCATTATAGATTTAATGGACGATTTCTTTTCTAATATTCCTTTTGTTAAAACCATTTACACCTCGGTTAAAGATTTAATTGAAGCTTTTGTGGGCGAAAAGAAAAAGTTCTCAAAGCCTGTTATTGTTGAGTTATCGCCAGGAATTTTTAAACCCGGATTTGTAACACAAGAGGAATTAGAGAGCTTAAATTTACCCGGTATGGTGGCAATTTACATGCCTCACTCCTATGCATTTTCTGGAAATTTGTTTTTTATTGACAAGAGTAAAGTGCAAGTATTTAAAGGAGAAAGCAGCAATTTAATGAAGTTTATCGTATCGGGCGGGGTAATAAATTTGGACGAGCAGAACGAAGAAACATTATGAGAAGGGCAGGTGATTTTCTTCGCTTAATAAGGGTAAGCAATTTGCTTATTATAACTTTTACGCAAGTATTTGCCTACTATTTTTTAACACCTAGTATTACTTATATTAGTTTGCTACAACCTGAGTTTTTATACCTCTTAACAAGCACCTTTTTGGTAGCTGCTGGAGGCTATATCATCAACGATTATATGGATGTGATGCTCGACCTTATCAATAAGCCAGGGAAGGTAATTGTGGGCAAAACTATTTCGCGCAGGTGGGCGATGTTTTTGCATTTATTGTTAAACGGATTGGCCTTATTTTTTGCCCTTTTAATTGGCAAAAAAATAGCCCTTTTGGTATTGATATGTGCCATTTGTCTCTGGCTGTATAGTCAGTTTTTAAAGAAGACTTACCTAGCTGGAAACCTTTTGGTGGCGGCACTTACAGCCTTTACCATTTGGATTTTGTATGTGTTTAACCCTAATATTATGCAAGCTGGCATTTGGGTATATAGTTTGTTTGCTTTTGGTACTACGTTAATAAGAGAAATTATAAAAGATGCAGAAGATTTGCGCGGAGATCAAAAGTTTAAAAGCAGAACTTTACCTATAGTGGTGGGCATCAGAAAAACAAAGAACATACTCTTCTTTTTACAAGTGGTTTTAATCTTTCTGTGCATGGTTTTTTGCACCTCCTTTGCGGCCTTAAGTTATAGCAGTGATAGCATTTTTATTGTCTTTCTTTTATACATGTTAGGTTTAGTCATTCTGCCCATGATTGCCCAAGCTTGGATGATAAAAATTGCTGATGTAAAAAAGGATTTTACCCGCTTAAGTTTACTAAGCAAATTGGTGATGTTGAGTGGTATTTTGTCCATGATTTTTTGGCGGTTTTAGGGTAAATAATTGTAGGCTTATGACCAATCAATTTGCAAGGAAACAATTTCTATTTGGGCTCCCAAAAACCCATCTTCTAGGTGCGTTGGTCGTGGCATTTTTCGGGCTGAACCAAGCGCCGTTGCGCGCACAAAGCAATGAAAGTAGAGGCAGAGGTTTTGAGGCCAGTGGGCTGCTGGGGTATCATTTTGCATCGAACAATGTGAACAAAACGGGCATGAGCTTAAACGGCATCTGTTCTGGGATAAATTTGTCTTGGGTTCAGACCGGATTATTGAAAGCCAGTTTTACGGAAGTGTATGGAAAACCCAGGCTGGCGCTGACGGCACGTGTGGTAAAAATGAACAATACCGACACTTTTGGCTACTCCATAGCCATTATGCCAAGTTACGAATTGCCCGTGCTGCAAGGCAACAAATACCAAGTTGGGGTAAGATTGAGTTATGGCGTAAATTTTAATACCAAGTTGTTTAATGAGGAAAAAAATTTCGACAACCGAGCCATCGTCTCTCCTATTAATTTCGGTTTGGATATTGGATTACGTAGCAATATTAAAATTAGCGATAAGGCGCAGCTCAATATTGGCGCAGGTTTGTACCATGTATCTAATGGCAGCATGAAAATGCCAAATGGCGGCATTAATATTATTTATGGTGAAGTTGGCTATAGTTATTTTGTGAAAGGATTGCCTAGTTTTTGGAACCAAAAAACAAACTATGGTAAAGATTTTAAACCCAAATTTGAGTATGCGGTATACGGCTTGGTATCGCATAGGGAGTTAGGGTATTTTGATTATATCACAAGGTTTTGGATAGCGGGCCTATCGCAGCAGTTTACCTATAAATTTAACAGGTTATACAGTTTGGGATTGGGCTTAGACGGCTATTACGATGCAACACAACCTTTGTTGTACAACTCCCATTTAAATGTATATGATATTGCCGAAATGGATAAGTATTATATGGCGTTGGGATTGTATCAACGCTTTGATATAGGCAAGTTATTTTTGCCATTTGGGGTATATCACTACGTGTATAAGATGGAGAATGTGCAAGAGCCAGTTTATATCAAATTTGGTCTAGGATTTAAGCCTGGGAAGCATATTTTTTACGGACTTTTTTTCAAAGGAACCATTAATAAAAAACAGCAATTGCAGTCGGACTTTATGGAATTTAGTTTAGGATATAGGTTATAGGTTATTCCTTGCCGTAGCCAATAAATTCGGTAGTTTGCAAGCTAAGCACTTTTGTTTTTCCGGGAGCCACTTTTAACTCAAACGCACGTTTAGCACCCTTATTTTGTGCCTTATCAAAGGCTTCGAATTGAACTGTTTGCGCACCTGTATCCAATTGCATTCTGGTATAATTAATAGAGTAAGGAAGCAGCTGCCAATTGCGCGTATCGGCCTGTTCGCTTGCGGCACCATAAATCATAGCAGCTGTTGCCAAAGCCTGTTGGTCTTTGTTTTTGGAAGCTTGGTGAACAGCCAATTGTTTTAAAGCCACACGAGCTAATCCAATGGCTAATTCTTTGCCCATACGGTCTTGCAAACTTTTAAATGCAATGGCATTTACATTTTCTCCCATAGAAAAAGGATACGTTTGGTTGTTTACCAATAAGTGTGCGGTTTTAAAGTAAGGAACCCGCGAGACATATTTTGGCAAGGCAAGCCTAAAATATTTCATGTCGAGCAAATTATCACTTTGGTCCTTATCGCTTGTTCTAAAAGGAATGGAAATACCCAATTCTGGGTTCACAAATTGCACCCAACCATTTCCATAAGGAATAATCATGATATTGATGGAGAGCTGGTCTTTAATGGGACCTAAGCCATTGTTCCAGAAGAACAATAAGTTACCCTTACTTGCATCTTTAGGTTCAGCCTTTAACTTAAATTCCTCTTCAAATTTTCTTTGTTCATCGTAAAAACCAGTGGCCTTAGCTGTTCTAATTAAGTCCTTTTTTAGTTGTTCAGGCATCTGGGTAGCAAACTGAGTTAGGTAATCCTCTTTATAGATTTCGTAAGCATTTTTATAGGCAATAAAAGCATCGTTGTTTTCGCCCTTTAAATCGTAGATAAGTCCAATAAGGTTGTGTGCAAAAGCATCTCTGCGGTATTTGTTTTGCGATTTGTATTTATCGGTAATGCGCTGCATTTTTTCGAGCATTCGCTTTCCCTCCACCAATGCTTCGTCGGTCTGACCCAAAGCCAAGTAATTAAGGGCACCATAATAGTGCAATAAGATTTGCTCAAAGTTTTCGCCACCGTAGGTAGTATGCTTTGCATTTAGCAATAAAGTAACCACAGCATCAGTGGCCTTTTTATCATAATCCTCTACAAAGAAATCTGCCTTTCTAAAATAAATATTGCTATTGGCATTATCGCCTGCCATCCACAGAATGGTGCCCTTATTGAGGTAGAAAAGAAGTTTATTCTTTTCGGTTTTCTCCCATTTGGCATCATCTGCTAATATCTTTTTGGCCGCTTCAAAATTGCTTTTGTAAACAGCATCCATTAGTTCCTGGTTCTTTTGGTAATAGGTAGCGCAGGAGGCTAATAGCAAAACAAAGAAAGAAAAAGCGACATACTTGTATATGCCGCTTTTTTGCTTAAATAGGTTCAAGAGTATTAGTTTTTAATGAACTTCTTAATTTCTTTGTCGCCAATCCAAACCTTTTCGTTGGTTTCTAAATCTGTTAACTCAAGATTAACTTGGTATTTGATGGTTTTTTGTTTTTTGTACTCATCGGTAATGCTCATGATAACGCCGTTCAGCATAAAATCTGCACCCTTTTCTTTTCCCCATTTCTTGCGGGTTTCCTCGCTAGAGAAAGTTTGTTGATCGCTTCTTTCGTCGCGCGCCTCATTGCGTTCTTCGCCACTTTGCACAACACTTACGGTACCCGAGTTGATAAAAGATTTTTCTATGTGCTTGATAAAAGTACCCGCATCAATATGCTCTGAAGTTTTGTTGCGAATTTGTCCAACAATCACAGTTGGCTTCTTGCTATTTTTCATTTCGAAATTGGTTCGCCAAGGCCTATCTAAAACATCCTTAATCATTTCGTCAGAAACAAGCTTAGAGTCGGTATCGTTCCATCTGCCGCTAATATCTGTTACCGTATTGGGGTCTATACGTTCAACTTTTCTTGAAGGACCGCAATTGCTTAAAAGTAAAACTGCAGCCATTCCTGCTGATAAAAATATTTTTCTCATTTTAATTGTTATTTTATGGATTCAATTTTACAAATTACATTCCAAAATAAAAACTTGTATTATATATGATTTCATTTTTGCGAAATAATTCATGGGTAATAGCCCTAATCCTTGTGTTTATGGCATTTAGCGCCTGCAGAAAACCTTATACCTATAAACACACCCAAAAGGGAAGTGACCAAATTTTGGATGGAAGTGTACAGAAAGATGTACTTTATGATGCCCTCAACTTTCCTTGGTACAATTACGAGTACAAGACCTACAAGGTAGATAGTATAAGCCTACAGGGCATGAAAAGCGAGTTTGATAGTTTACAATTTTTGGTCTTTGGTGGCACTTGGTGCTCCGATACCCAGCGCGAGTTGCCAAGGTTTATCAAAATTTGCGATACCATGGGCGTTCAATCCGAACGCATGCAACTATTCATGTTAGATGAGCAAAAGAAAAGCGCCTATATCCATGTAAAAGTTTGGCAGATAACGGCGGTGCCCACCTTTATTGTTTTACGGAACGGCAGAGAAATTGGGCGCATCGTAGAAACTCCAACGCCAACCTTAGAAAAGCAATTGCTACAAATTGTTGGCAACAAATAAGAGAAATGTGATAAGGTAATTTTCAATCCTAAATATTCTCGATTCATTTTTCCATTCCAATTGAAGAGGAAGTGTTATGAGCCTGTATTGGATTTTATCTAAAGTTTTTTGCTTTTAGCACATTTATTTGGAAATGCCCTAACATGGCTGGGAGGCTACTCCTGATAAAGAGCAATATTTAGAGAAGTAATTTTACTGAACCCCTTATCTCCTGTCAGTAGAGGGATTTCTAAAAACATTGCAGTACCTGCAATTATACTGTCAGGAAGTTTTATCTGATGCTTTTGTCTGATT
This sequence comes from Bacteroidia bacterium, assembly GCA_044370475.1. Lineage (GTDB taxonomy): Bacteria > Bacteroidota > Bacteroidia > UKL13-3 > UKL13-3 > B1. The sequence continues at coordinate 7,658 of JBILVK010000050.1, read as the reverse complement.
GAAATGGTATGTTTTTTAATTTGATTACACCAGAATATTTCTTTGCATCTAACCCTTTTTTTACCTGAACCTTATCCACCAATTGCTTTATAGTTGCCTTGCTTGATCCTTTTTTTATAACGGTTACCATAAAATAGAATATTATTTCATTTTCGAAGATACAAATTTTCTAAGAATTGTTAAACACTTCTCATCATATTGAAGGCCCAATATTTAAACTATACCTGAACCAATGAACCACTTGGCTTTATGTTAAGTAGAAGGGTAGCCTTCAAATGGGTTATATTTAATCGAGTTGCGTTGTTGGTTCGGACCGCCCCTAAGTGCTTATTGTCTTAAGAAAATTCATGGCGCTTTAAAAACTAAATAGGAAAGTTCGGAAATTGAAACTTTTGCGTCAAGACTTAGATTAACTTTATAGAAGACCTTTTCTAATTAAGGTATTAGTCATGAATTATCTTTATTTGAGCCTTTTGATTGGTCTCTGTTCCATCTAGTAGTAAAGTAAAAAAGCCTTTAGGCAATTGCGATAAATCCACTTCAAGGTTTCCTCCCAAGTTTTCTGTGGATGGCAAATCATATGTTTGGCCTATAATATTTAGGGCTATAACTTTAATAACTTTATAATTCTGTGGTAAAAGGATGTTTACTTTATCTGCTGCTGGGTTTGGGTAAAAGTCCAAATTGGTTCTTATAAACTCTTTCTCAATGAAAAGTGGTCTATTTGCAATTTGAAAGTAAAATGCAGCATTTTGTCCATTACACACCAATGTATTGTTCTTATCATTATTTATGTACCCAACATCATAATATTGGCCAATAGCAACAATATTATTAGGTCTAATTACTGTTAAAGAATAGCCCCAATCATACTCAATTCCACCAAAGGAATTTGCCCATTCCACCGCTCCGGCACTCGTTAATTTGGCGATAAAAACATCACCTTGTCCTTCTGAATAAAATTGAATCGAACCTAAACTAATTGTATCCTCAAAAACACCAATTATGTATATATCATTATTCTTGTCGCAGGCAATTTTGTTCCCGACATTCATCATACTATTTCCAAATATTTTGACCCAAACTAACTGGGAGGAAGAATCAAATTTTGCCACCAATGCGCCGTTACCATTATAGTTATATTTTAGGGAATCTATTCCAATTTCCATCATCCCAAAACTTGTTCCGCATACAATAATATCATCATGTTGATCTATTGTTATTGAGTTCCCATGGTCTATCCCTTCGGATTTAATTGTGATTACTTTCTGATAATTTCCTGAAGAATCGAATTTAGAAATAAAAGTGTTAGGACCATTTTTTGAACTACGCTCATCAACCGGAATTCCTGGATCAAAATCTACTGTAGAAGAATATTCACCAATTAAATAAACCTGACCTTTGGAATTGATTGCCATACCAAATCCAAAATCTGCGCTCTTACCACCGAAGGATTTGGACCATAAAAGACTCCCATTTTGATTAAACTTAGCGAAATAAACATCAGAAAACCCATTTGAAATAATTATTGGTGCTTTGGTTATTTGGTTGTAAATGGTATCATTGAATGTACCTGTCATGTAAATCATTTCATTTTGGTGGATTTCTATTTCTGAGGCTTCATCAACTGATTTTCCACCAAATTGATTTGCCCAAACAAAATCACCCTTAGTATTTAACTTAAGTAAAAATGCATCGCTTTGGCCCTTTGAGTTTAAATAATAGCTATTGGGACCTGGGTCAAAGTCAGCCCTTAAATAAAAATCCCCGCTAATAAAAATGTTATTATTCTTATCTGTTTTAACACAAGCAGCATAAACATTTGCATACCCCTCAATGCTTTTACCCCAGATAAATTGTCCAAGTGAATCCAATTTGGCAATAAATATGCCCCAGCTTAAATTACTTTTAGTTAATGTGTAAATCCCTATTCCAGGGTCAATATCAATTGTATCTGTAAAATTCCCAATAATGATGATGTTACCCTGGGCATCAATGGTGCTTGACTTAGCATAAGTATGTCCTTTCCCTTCAATAGAATATTTTAATTCAATATTTACACTGAAAGAAAAATGAGGTAAGCATAAAAATATGCATATGAAAGAGTACTTGCAAAGTTGCTTTGTTTTTAAGGTAGGCATTAATTAAAAATAAATAGGTTGCTATATATAAGTCAGGTTTTTAAGTAAAAAGGTTTAAAGGTGCTTATTTTACAAGTGATATGGTTTTTGTTTGGGTATTGTTTTCTGAGGAGAATTGGAGGTAATATATACCTTGGGGAAGGTTGGGAATTTGAAATTCCATTTTTGCTTGGTTTAGGTTATTTAATAAAAAAACGGTTTGGCCAAGGGAGTTTGTAAGGATTGCTTTAAGGGGTAAAACATTTGGATTATTAAGTTGCACTTCATTGGTACCAGAAACATGATAAAAACTAAAATTGTTTTCTGCTATTTCTTTATCATTTGAAGCCATCACATGCAAAATACTACTTTTTAAAAGAAAATGGGTAAAATGGGTTGGTTCGGACCGAAATAGGGCCGTTAAAATAATAATTGGACCACTCTTAGATTCAAATTTGTTGGATTTACTTATTTTTATACCTTGCAGGTGATGATAAAGAAATTTTTATTGGGCATTGCTGCATGCCTACAACTGCTTACTGCGCTAGCAAACCAAGATAGTACGAAGGTTGAATTGAAGGTATTTACGCCGGAGAATCAGCATCCTGTGCTTTTTCAATTGATTGGGCAAATTTTGAATTCTTACCATTATCGGAAATTGGTGATTGATGATAAGTTATCTTCTACCCTTTTGGATAATTATTTAAACAACTTGGATCCTTCGAAGGTGTATTTTTTGAAGCAGGATATTGACAAGTTTGAGGCTTATAGGAAGCAATTGGACAATGATTTATTGATGGGTGATGTGAGTAAGGCATTTGAGATATACAATGTGTATCAAACGCGTGTTTATGATCGCATACAATATACTTTTGCTATCTTGAATCAAGAGTTTGATTTTACCAAGAATGATTCTTTTGAGTTGGATAGGGAGAAGGCAAAATGGGTGAAATCTCAGAAGGAGTATGATGCTTTGTGGATGGCCAAAATAAAGAGTGAGTGTTTGCAGTTGAAGGCCGATGGCAAGGATTTTAATACCTATTCTGTGGTTGTTAGAAAGCGCTATTATAACTTACTGAAGCAAATGGCTAAGTCTAAAAACGAGGATGTGTTTTCGTTTTTTGCCAATTCCTTATCGGAGATAGCCGACCCGCATACCAATTATTTTTCGCCGCGTGCTGCAGAGGATTTTGCCACCAGTATGAGTCTGAGTTTGGAGGGCATTGGCGCTACTTTGCAAACCGAAAATGAATATACTAAAATTAGGGAAGTGGTAAAGGGTGGTCCGGCCGACAAAAGCAAACAGCTATTTGCCAATGATAAAATTGTGGCTGTGGGTCAGGGCAAGGATGGAGAAATGGTAAGTATTTTGGATTGGCGATTAGACGATGTAGTATCTCAAATTAGGGGAAAGAAAGGAACAATTGTGCGCTTGGAGGTATTGTCTGTAGATGCGGTGAATAACAAGACTAAGGTTATTGAGATTATACGAGATAAGATTGTATTGGAAGATCAAAGTGCCAAGAGCAGTGTAAAGGTAACAATGGTTGATGGCAAGAGGTTTAAGACTGGTGTAATTGTGTTGCCCACTTTTTATATGGATGTTGCAGCGTTGCAAAGAGGTGATGAGAATTATAAAAGTACCACACGTGATGTAAAGAAATTGATATTGGAACTTAAGAAAGATACGATAGATGCTTTGGTGGTTGATTTAAGAAACAATGGCGGTGGCAGTTTACAGGAGGCAGTTGAGTTAACGGGATTGTTTATTAAGAAAGGTCCGGTTGTGGCGGTGAAGGATCATTTTGGTGTTACAAAATCTGAGGAGGACCGCGATGAGAGTATTACTTGGGAAGGACCTTTGGCAGTATTGGTAAACCGTTTTAGTGCATCTGCTTCGGAGATTTTTGCTGCAGCCATTCAAGATTATGATAGAGGACTTGTTGTAGGTGAAAAGACTTATGGTAAGGGTACGGTTCAGAACTTATTTGATTTGAATGGGTTTGTGAATATTGATGGTAAGAAATTGGGTCAGTTAAAATTAACTATTGCCAAATTTTATCGCATATCTGGTGGTAGTACTCAGTTTAAGGGTGTAATACCAGATATTGAGTTTCCGAGCATTTATTCTGCTAAAGAATATGGTGAAGAGGCCAGTGAGTTTGCATTGCCTTATGATGAAATAAAGCCACAAACTTATACTGCACAAGGCAACGCTAAGGGAAAATTGCCTTTGTTGAAACAAAAGCATGATGCACGTATGCAGAGTTTGGTTACCTACCAATTTCTAAAGGAAGACATTGAAAGCATGCGTGAAGCTAGGGCTAAAAAATACTTGACTTTAAACGAGCTGAAGTATAAGGCTGAATTGGATTTAGCAGATAAGAAGAAGAAAGAAAGAGATGCCCAAAAGGCAAAATTAAAAGAAGAGAATAAGGAAGAAGGCAATCTTATTTTGGAAGAATCAATTCAACTGTTGATTGATAATTTGTAGTTAGAAAAAGCGCTTAAAAGTGCAGTATGATGCACTTTTAAGCGCTTTTTGTTTGTTTTTATGCCATTTTACACACTAAAGTGCATTTTACCGCACTTTTTATTGCATGGTATTGCGCCTTCTATTAAAAACTTTCCTATTAAATTTAGGCAATTAAAATTCAAAGAGAAACGTGTAGATTAAACGAAAAAAACAAGCTAAACTCTATTGAACAGAGAACGATTAATCAATTATAAAGGCGGCAAAACAATTTAATGCAGGCCTTGTCCGGGAGGTTCTGGGACGTGTTTTTGGGGCCAATTGGGGTCTTTGGGTGGAAGTTCTTCTATTACCACGCGGGCGTAGCCTGCACCTTGTGTCATGCCAAGATGGCGCGCAGCACGGTAGGATAAATCTAAGATGTATCTTTTGGAATAGGGTCCGCGATCATTTACCACCACGATTACCCACTTACCTGTTTTTTTGTTGGTGACTTTGATGCGCGTGCCTAGTGGCAAGGTGCGATGGGCTGCGGTGAGTTTTTTCTTGTTGTATTTTTCGCCACTGGCCGTTCTTTTTCCGTGCAGGCTATTGGCGTAATAGCTGGCCTTTCCCTCTTGGTAGAACATGGTTGGGGCATTGGCGGAGGTATCCATTGGGATATTGGATTGCGCCATGCTTTGGTTCAGACCGAAGAATGGAATTAAAAAATAGAAAAGGAGTAATTTTTTTTGCATTACTTTGGCAAAGATACGGAATTCTTTTTTTAGGTAAATTTATGCTATTCTCCACTCCTCTTAAACCGCTGGCAGAGCGTGTTAGGCCTCAAAAGCTGGCCGACATGATTGGTCAGAAACACTTGCTTGCGCCAGGTGCGCCGATATTTCAAGCGGTGCAAAACAAAAACATTCCTTCGATGATTTTGTGGGGACCTCCTGGGGTTGGCAAGACCACTTTGGCGCGCATTATTGGGGCCGAATTGAGTTTGCATTTTTATTATTTGAGTGCCATACAGGCTGGTGTTGCGGAGGTGAGGAAGGTGATTGAGGAGGCCAAAAAACTGGGCAAGGTTTTGTTGTTTTTGGATGAGATACATAGGTTTAATAAGAGTCAGCAAGATGCCTTGTTGGGTGCGGTTGAGAATGGCAGCATCATATTAATTGGGGCAACCACAGAGAACCCCAGTTTTGAGGTTAACAACGCTTTGTTGAGCAGGGCTCAAGTATATGTTTTAAACGAGTTAAGCAAAGAAGAATTGATTGAATTGCTGAACCAAGCCATAGCGCAAGATGAATTTTTAAAGCAATATGATATTGAATTAAACGAGTGTGAATTGTTGTTGCAGCATAGCGAAGGAGATGGCAGAAAATTGCTGAACCTATTGGAATTGCTGGTGAGTCAGGTTCCAGAGCCATGCAAAATTGTGGTCACGAATGCGTGGGTTGGCAAGATCTTGCAGAAGCGCACAAGCAAGTACGACAAAGGCGGTGAGGAACATTATAATGTGATATCTGCCTTTATAAAATCTATTAGGGGGAGCGACCCAAATGCTGCTGTGTATTGGCTTGCAAGGATGTTGCATGGCGGCGAGTCGGTTGAGTTTATAGCAAGGCGCATGTTGATTTTGGCCAGTGAAGACATTGGCAATGCCAATCCAAATGCTCTGTTAATTGCGAGTAATTGTTTTGATGCGGTGCATAAAATTGGGAATCCAGAGAGCAGGATAATCTTGTCGCAATGTGCAATATATTTGGCAACTTCGGTGAAGAGCAATGCCTCATATTTGGCTATCAATGATGCCCTGGCAACCGTTGAAAAGACAGGTAATTTGCCAGTGCCTTTGCATTTGCGAAATGCGCCTACCAAGCTAATGAAAGAGTTGAACTACGGCAAGGAATATGCGTATGCCCATGTGTATGAAAACAATTTTGTGGAACAAGAATTTTTGCCAGATAATATTAGCGGACAAAAGTTTTATGAGCCCGGAAATAATGCGCGTGAAAATGAGCAAAGGGCCTTTTTAAAAGCCCGTTGGAAGGAGAAGTATAAGTACTAATTAAACAAGTATCCGCTATAGGCTAGGCCCTTGGCCACGCTGATGAAGTTATCTCCCGAATTGATTTTGGTATTGGGGAATTTTGTTTTAAAGAGCTCTTGGATGGCCTGAACCAAAGAAGTGCCACCCGTGATAAAAATACTGTCTAATTGATGCGGTTGAATATGGTTTGTGAGCAAGAATTGATTGAGGTAATTCTCAATTTTAACAACATCTTTTTGAATGATTTGATTGTATTGCAATAAGGAGATTTGCTCATTGATATGAATGTCCATATTGCTGTATTGAAAGCTGCTTGAGGTATTGTTTGAGAGCTCAATTTTTGTTTTTTCTATGGCTTGAAAAACAGCATATCCCAGGTTATGTTCTGTGAGGGTTAGGAGGTTTTTGAACTTGGGATTGTTATTGGTTAAAAAATAATATCGGTTCAGATCGTTCTTAATTTTTTGTCCGTTAAAGAAGTTCATTTTCTCCCAAGAACAGATATTGGTAAAAAAGGAAAGTGGTAGGCTAAGCATTTTATTGGGCATGGATTGGTATTGCACGCCGCGACCAAAATAAGGTGTACCTACCTCGAACATGAAAGCAGAATCAAAATTATCTCCACCAATGTAAATGCCCCCAGTGGCCACAATGTCTTTGCGCCGGTCTTTCTTGCCTGTTTGCGTTGGATCGAGGTTTATTAAAGTAAAATCGCTGGTACCACCGCCTAAATCTGCCACCAGAACGCGTTCTTTGGTGCTTATTTCCTTCTCATAAGCAAAAGCTGCCCCAATGGGCTCAAACTGAAAAGCAACGTCTGTAAAGCCCGCTTTTTGAGCCGCCAATTTGAGTCGCTTTTGCGCCAACTCGTCTTTAGAAGCATCTTCATCATCGAAGAAAACGGGTCGACCAATAATAGCTTTAGTGCAATTGTAACCAATGACATCATCTGCCATTTTTTTAAGCGTACTCAGAATAAAAGACGCCAAATCTACTGCGGTTAAGCGATGTCCGCCCACACGCGTTT
>JBILVK010000144.1:0-6593 GCA_044370475.1 Bacteroidia bacterium | reverse complement strand
CCCTCTCTGGATGTAGGAGTTTCTTTTCCTTCATTTCATCTACAATGAGGAAGGTGCCTTTTAGGTTTTTGTTTTTAAGTTTATTGAACTCAGAGCTATTATCTACCATGGCAGAATCAAGTTCTAAGACCTTATATATTCCTTTTACAGAAGGACAGCCGGGATTAATGATGAAATCGTGTCCTGCATAAGCAACAGCATTATCTAAGGTAATTTCTACCCTATCTGGGTAGTATATTACAGGAAATCCAAGAGCTTGATAGTAGTTTTCTCCTAGTGGAGTGAGTTTAAATTTTGCGTATTCTTTGCGAATAAATTGAGCGGCAATTCTATCTCCATTGTTTACATAACCTCTGCCATAGTAGTCCTCACTGCATAAAGTTTTGATGCAGGATTTTGCATAAGAAAGGTCTTGGGCCAAAGATTGAAAGCCCATTAAGAAGGTGAAAGCAACAGCAAGTAACAAGAACTTGCGCATGATAAATTATCCTGCTTTTACAGTAAAATGGTACGATTCCATAATCAAATTGGCCAATAACTTTTTGCAAGCTGTCTCAACCAATTCATTTGCAGCAGCTTCGTTATCGGCTTCCAATTCCAATGAAATGTGTTTTCCAATGCGCACATCGTGAATGGCAGATAAACCAATATTTGCCATAGAACCGCTAACGGCTTTTCCCTGAGGGTCTAATAAAGCCGCATGGGGCATTACATCAATTTCAGCTTTGAATTTCATATTTTTTTCTCAAATGAATAAAGAGCGACAAAAGTACATAAAGAATTATACTCAACCCAATTCCAAAGTAGCGAAAAATGGAAATGAGCAAGATACTAAGGAGGATAAAGACCCACCTTACTTCATTGTCTTTCCAGCCAAAGTGCTTGAATTTTAAGGCAAAGAGCGGCAATTCTGCTACCAATAAATAGCTAAAAAGCAAAGGGTAAATGCTCAAAAATAAAAATGAAGTAAATACGGTTTGAGCCAAATACGGTCCGTGTTCCATTACCAAGGGAATGCAGCAAATGAGAAGGGCATTGGCTGGAGTAGGGACACCTATAAATGAATCGCTCTGGCGCGGGTCAATGTTGAATTTTGCTAGTCGAACCGCTGAAAAAATAATCAATAAAAATGGTAGGTAGCTTATTATAACCATTAAAGGTACAAATTGTAAAAAGCTATATTCAAACACCAAGTGGTTTTGTGAGTGCATATAAAAAATAAAACCAGGAGCTACCCCAAAGCTAACTACATCTGCTAAGGAATCTAATTGTTTGCCTAGTTCGCCTTGTACTTTTAAGATTCGGGCAGCAAATCCATCAAAGAAATCAAGTACGGCGGCAAGTATAATATAGGTAGCAGCCAATGTAGGATTTCCGTCAAAAGTTGCTACAATAGAAAGACAACCAAAAAATAGATTGCCAGCTGTAATGGTATTTGGAATGTGCTTTATCACGATTTTTTTATTGCAAAGTAAAGCGCTTAGGGCAATATATGAAATGGTGAAATTGTGAATTTTCCATATTTAGGTTAAATTTGAGGTAATCATCCATTTACTTTTTCCTTTTATTGATGCATAAATTTTTGTTTTTTACCCTTCTTTGTCTGCTGCCAGGACTATTGTTTGCGCAACGTGAGCAAGTAAATATTAAGGCCCCAAATGCGGCACCCTTTCGCAAATTTCAATATTATCAGAACAGCCACTTTGAGGTTGTAAATGGGAAATTTAATGCTGCCTTGGCCTCTTCAAACGGATATTTGTTTGAAATAAATAGCTTAAGTGTGAAGCAGTTTAAGTGCAAAACCACATTAAATCAATCGCAATTTAAGGTGGTATTGATAGACAATAGAATGAATAAAACCTATGCATCAAGTTCTGTTTCAAAAGGCAAATTAAGGGTATTTTGCAAGGCCGATGGCAGTTATGAATTAATGTATTCTGGGCAACTTTTTTATGAAAAACAAAGAATAGACATAGAGGCCGTATTGGTTGGTTCTATGGCACATTCAAAAAATTTGAAAACTAATTAAAATGATAAAATATACTTATACTTTTTTATTGCTGCTGTTGAGCTTTTCATTGGTTCAGGCACAACGCATAAGAGATCCAAGGCAGGCTAAGAATGCAACAGAATTGGAACTTATTTTCAAGGAAAATTCTGAGGCGCAAAAGAAATTGGTTCAGGCCAAAGCGGCTGCTTTGAATATACCCCTTAGAGAGGTTTTAAAGAACGGCGTAGAGCGCGAATTTGTAGCAGTTTCTAAAACAGGAATGCCTATCTACTACCAAACCACCAATAATTTAGATGCAGCAAGAACCATTTCTACCAATAAAGTTTGGCCTTTGGGAAGCTTAGGATTAAATTTATCTGGAATCGGAATGACCAATAGGCTTGGGGTGTGGGATGGTGGTAGTGTATTGACATCTCATCAAGAATTTCAGAGTAGGGCCACGCAAACCGATGGAGCTTCTGGCTTGAGCGATCATGCTACGCATGTGGCTGGAACCATGTCTGCAGGTGGGGTTGTTGCCAATGCCAAGGGCATGAGTTACCAAGCTCCTATAAAGTGTTACGATTGGAATAGTGATGCTAGTGAAATGTCTAGTGCAGCAAGCATTGGCATGTTAGTTTCTAACCATTCCTATTCTCAAATTTCTGGTTGGCAGTATAATGATGATTTGAACAGGTGGGAGTTTTGGTCTGATCCAAATGTGAGTTTAACAGAAGATCATAAGTATGGATTTTATGATGATATTAGTGAGCAATGGGACCAAATTGCTTTTAGCTATCCAAATTATTTGCCTTTTGTGGCAGCTGGTAATGATAGGAATGAGCCTTCAACTATTCCTTCAACTTATTATATTAGAAATACGAATGGAAGTTGGGTAGTAGGAAGTTCAACAAATAAGCCTGGAAAGGTTGGACCCTATAATTCAATTAGTGGAGGTTCTGCAAATGCTAAAAATGTGTTGACGGTGGGTGCAGTAAATAAAATTACTACTGGCTGGACAAAAGCATCAGACGTTGTTATGAGTAGTTTTAGTGGATGGGGACCAACAGATGATGGTAGAATTAAGCCAGATGTAGTGGCAAATGGAGTAGCAGTAAATAGTAGTATTTCTACTTCAAACACTGCTTATGCCACCTTAAATGGTACCTCTATGGCTACGCCTAATGCCAGTGGTTCTGCTTTGTTAATACAGCAACATCATATGAATTTGAAAGGTGTGCCTATGCGTGCTTCTACCTTAAAAGGATTAATTATTCATACGGCCGATGAGGCGGGTACTACTGTGGGTCCCGATTATTCATTTGGTTGGGGATTAATGAATACTGGCAAGGCGGTAAGTACCCTTTCTGATACTATAAAAAATGCAGTTTTTCAAAATTCTTTGAGTACTTCGGGTACTTATACCTATACCTTTTTTAGTGATGGAATAACGCCAATAAGAGCTACCATTTGTTGGACAGATAGACAAGGAACTAGTCCGATACCTTCCTTAAACCCACTAACAAAAATGTTGGTAAACGATTTGGATTTGCGCATTAAACGTAATTCGGATAATACCGCTTATATGCCCTATGTCTTAAATGTTTCTGCACCCACTGCAGCTGCTACAACTGGTGATAATACCATAGACAATGTAGAGCAAGTTTATATTGCAGCGCCTACAGCAGGTACCTATACCATTACAGTTTCTGGCAAGGGAACTTTGGTTGGAGGTTCTCAAACTTATGCTTTAATTGTTACTGGCATAACTCCAAAGCCACAGGCTGGTTTTACGGTAAATTCAAGAGTTATATGTTCTTCTAGAACTGCATCTTTTACAGACCAATCTTCTGGAGCAACCAATAGAATGTGGTATTTTCCAGGAGGAAATCCTTCTCAAAGTACTTCTTTAAATCCAACCATTACTTATACTATTCCAGGTATATATCCTGTAGCATTGCGCATCAGTTCTGGTAGTGGATACGACTCTATTTACAGAGATGATTATATCACTGTTGGAGGTTTATCCTTGCCATTTGAAGAAACCTTTGAAAGCACTTCTAGCACCAGGTCTTTGTGGACCATAGACAATCCAAATAATGATACTACTTGGAGATACTGGACCGTTGGAGGTTCTAGTCCGGGAAATACTGCCATGGGTATTAATAATTATGATTGGCCTAGGGTTGTTTTTCTAGATAGAATTAACTCTCCAATTTTGGATTTGAAAGGGTATCAAAGTGCAGTTTTAAATTTCCAACATGCTTATACCAGGTTTGATTCTGCAAGCACCGATTCTTTGATTATTTATATCAGTACCAATTGTGGAACCAACTATACTAAGTTGGCATCATTTGGTGAGAACGGCAAAGGAAGCTTTGCAACTGCACCTACAGGTAACTATTATTCTTCAAGTAAGTTTATTCCATCGCAGGCATCAGATTGGTGTGGCGATAGTATCAATGCATGTATAAGTGTTAATTTAAATGCATACGCAGGTAGTAGCAATGTTCGCATTAGGTTTGAGCAAAAATCGAATGCGGGCAATAATATGTACCTCGACAATATTAAGGTAAGTGGTACGGCGAATGCTCCAATTGCTAATTTTTATTCCTTAACTAAAACAGTTTGTGTAGGAGATGAAGTGCAGCTGTTAGACTCTAGTAGGAATCAGCCAAAAGAATGGAAATGGACAGTAAATGATGCCGATACACTTATTTATTCTATCAGAAATCCTAAAGTTAAGTTTATATCTGCTGGTTTAAAAACGATTATGCTTTGGGTAAAAAATGCGAGTGGAGAAGACAGCATAAGTAAGATTGGATACATTAACGTATTGGCCTCACCAGCTGCAGCCGCTGTAAGTTCAAGCAAAGGCAGTGTCATTTGCGATGGTGATAGTTCTATGATTTCTACAGATGCAACAAGCAATTTTGTTTGGTTCAAAAACAATGTATTAATTGTCCAAACGGCTACAAGTTTTTATCAAAAAGAAGAAGGCTTGTTTTTTGTGAGAGTTACTGGTACCAATGGATGTAGGTCGAAATCGAATGAGGTAAATGTTGAAGCGGGAATAACTCCGGCAAAACCAGTATTAACAAAGGATTTAACGGCAAATGCATTTTGCGAAGGAGGTTCTTTCAATATGACATCGAGTGCTAATTTGAACAACCAATGGTATGTGAACGATACCTTGTATTTGGGTCAGACCAACAAAGTATTAAACTATAATGATGGAGGCGAATTTAAGGCACAGGTGAACGATAAAGGCTGTGCAATTTTTTCTGATTCTTTAGTCATTACCAAATTGCCTAAGCCTGTAACCTCCGAAATCTCTGGTGCAACTTGGGCAGTTAAAGGCGATACAGCTTCATTTTCTGTGGTGCCTGGCATGGTGGGATCCATGTTTAACTGGACTTTAACTGGAGGTTCTGTGCAATCGGGTTCTGGTTCTAGCAATGTGGTAATTCAGTTTAATTCGGTTAATTCTTCGGTGATTAATGTGCAAGAGAATGCAAGCAATGGTTGCAAAGGAGCTATTAAAACCATCAATATTAATTTGGTAAATACTGGATTAAACAATTTGGCATTGGGCGATATGCTAAAGTTGTATCCAAATCCAGCTAACGAAATAATGGTGCTTGATTTTGCCTTGGCTAAGCATGGTAATTACAGCTATGCTGTATACAACAGCATGGGTCAAAAGGTGCAAGTGGAAGAAGTTTTAGGCGCATCGAATACAGGAAGTAAAATGCTTCAAGTTGCGCATTTACCTGAGGGTATTTACATCATAAGAATTACTCAATTAGGCAAAGAGTATAAACAAACCTTTGTAAAGAATTAGGATTGGGAATTAAAAAGCCCTCAGACATTCATTTGTTTGGGGGCTTTTTTTATTAATGATTTCTGTCGATGATAAAATCTACCAATGCTTTTACATTGGGTTTGCAGCTACTTTCTGGCAAAGTATCTAGGATGGCTAAGGCTTCATTTTTATAACGATTCATAGCTTCTTTGGTATAAGCTATGCCATTGTGGGCATTTACATAATCAACCACCTCGGCCACTTTTTTCTTGTTGTTATGGTGGTTTTTGATGGTATGAATCATTTTATTCTTAACAGCCTTATCTGCCTTGTTTAAGGTGTAAATAATGGGAAGGGTTAATTTCTTTTCTTTTAGGTCGATCCCACGCGGTTTTCCGATATCCTCATCTCCATAATCCAGCAAATCATCCTTCATTTGAAAAGCAATTCCAATCTTTTCTCCAAAAAGGCGCATTTGTTCTACTTGCTCTGGGGTGGCACCCGCAGAAGCAGCGCCAATGGCGCAACAAGAAGCAATGAGTGAAGCGGTTTTTTTGGTGATAATATCGTAATAAACCTCTTCGGAAAGATTGAGGTTTCTCGTTTTTTCTATTTGTAGCAATTCTCCTTCACTCATTTCCTTTACCGCATTGCTTACAATTTCTAGCAAATGATAATCTTTGTTTTGTATAGAAAGTAACAAACCTCGGCTTAGCAAATAATCGCCCACCAAAACAGCAATTTTATTTTTCCAAAGGGCATTTATGGAGAAAAATCCGCGCCTTTCGTCGCTATCAT
>JBILVK010000142.1:0-6609 GCA_044370475.1 Bacteroidia bacterium | reverse complement strand
AGGATAGCCGCACTTGGATGCTGTTCTGCGGCACTTAATAGTCCGGTCATTGGACCCGCTTTCCTATAGTTTTCTAAATCTACAATGGGAGCAAATTCATTATCAAATAAAGGCTCTTGTGCCTCGTTGCAAGAAAGATAAACTGGTAGGTCCAATTGCCTACATTGTTGATACAGCCATTTGTATTGGGGCATGCCATGGTAAGCAATGAATGCCTTGGGTTCTCCCATCCGGCTGCTTTGTCCGCCACAAAGGATAACAGCTATCAATGGAGGCTTTGTTTGCATGGCTATTTGGTTCAGACCGAAAAAGAAAACATACGACCTTTTACCACCATGTCTTCATCTATTTCTGTAAGTTCTATTTCAGTAATTTCATTCACCAATGAAGGATCGTAGTGGGTTTTAACGCGCACATAATTGCTGGTAAATCCAAACATGGTATTGGCCTCATTTTCGGCCTCCCAAAGCACTGGAAAAGATTTGCCAATTTGTTGCTCATAAAAAAACCTGCGCTTTTTATCAGATAAAATATGCAACATTTTACTGCGCTCATTGCGGGTTCTTAACAAGACTTTGCCTGGTAATTTATTGGCTGTGGTATTGGCGCGCTCGCTGTAAGTAAATACATGCAAATAAGAAATATCGAGCTGGTTTAGGTAATTGTAAGTCTCCAAAAACAACTCATCTGTTTCGCCTGGGTAGCCAATGATAACGTCTACTCCAATGCATGCATTGGGCATGAGCTCCTTTATTTTAGCCACTCTTGAGCTGTATAAAGCAGTATCATATTTGCGCCTCATGCTCTTTAATAACTCATCCGAACCAGATTGTAGGGGTATATGAAAATGGGGGACAATGGTTTTGCTTTGGGCAGCAAATTCAATGATTTCATCACTCAATAAATTGGGCTCAATGCTGCTAATTCTGAGCCTTTCTAATCCTTTAACCTGATCCAAGGCTTGTAATAATTGAAAGAAATTTTCTTGCGTGCCTGCGCCAAAATCACCCGTATTTACACCAGTAAGCACAATTTCTTTCATGCCTTTGGCAACCACTTCTTCTGCCTGTTTTACCGTATTGGCAATGGTATCGCTTCTGCTGCTTCCGCGCGCCAGAGGAATGGTACAGAACGAACAAAAATAATCGCAGCCATCTTGCACTTTCAAAAAGGTACGGGTTCTGTCGCCAATAGAGTAGGAGGCATGGTAATCTAACACCTCTTTAATTTTACCCTCTTTTACTTCTGCTATTTCCTTCTTTTGTAAGTCGCCCAAATAGGCATTAATATTAAACTTCTCTGCCGCCCCTAACACCAAATCAACGCCTTCAATATTGGCAATTTCTTGTGGCTTTAATTGGGCATAACAACCAATAATAGTAACAAATGCCTTGGGATTATGGCGGAGGGCTTCTTTCACAATTTTCCGACATTTTTTATCGGCATGATCGGTCACCGAGCAGGTATTAATTACATACACATCTGCCCCTTGGTGAAACTCCACTTTCTGGTAGCCATTTTCGGCCAAATTCCTACCAATGGTAGAGGTTTCGGAGAAATTTAGCTTACAGCCCAAGGTATAAAATGCGACAGATTTTTGCATAAGTTTGCAAAGATAAGGTAATTAGGAGTTAAATGCTAAATCCAATATGTTTGCTTTTTTCTAAAAATCAATTAGCAATTCTTTCGGTTCGAACCAAACTGGATTAATAATATTTTTGCTATTGCATATGCAGCAGATGTGTTGTATATTTACAGCATAATTGTTGCAAAATGGAAAAAAGAATAGTGAAAACAAAACCTTTTGATACAAAAAAGAGCATTAGAAAAGCCAGTGAATCTAGAAAAGAACTGACTCAATGGGTAATTGTTTCTGATGGAAAAAAATATATTTGGACAAATACAATGGAGCGGGTAAATATCATTAGACGTGGCATTCCTTACCATTCAATTGAAACTATTAGTGAAAAATTAGATAGGCCCGTAAAATCTATTTTAAGCATCATAGGAATACCTCAAACAACCTATAACAAAAAGAAAACAGAACATTCCTTGTTAGACCGAAGGGATAGTGAATTGGTTGTTTTAATTACAGAACTTATTGATCATGGACAGGAAGTTTTTAATCATGAAAATGATAAATTTCAAAGGTGGTTAAAGAAGCCAAATTTGTCTTTGGGCGGTAATACTCCAGAAAGTTTGTTAGACACTACAACGGGTATTGATGAGGTTAATTTTTGCCTCAATAGAATTGAATTTGGAAATTACGCCTAATGATAGTTTATAGAATTGAAAGGGAAAAATACCTTGGCTCAACTTTAAGTGGATTGGGTGCTTCTATGGCTAAAGGATACAGATGGAATAGCTTCCATACCAAAATGGTTTATACATCCGAAAGCCGGGCTTTGGCCACACTAGAAGTTTCGGTTCACCTAGATTTAAGCGAAGATTTGCCTTTAGATAGATATTATGTGGAAATTTACATTCCAGAGGATATTGCCATGCTGGAAGTTCATATAGACGACCTTCCTTCTGATTGGAATTCTAAACCTCCATCTCTTTCAACACAATCTATTGGAGATGATTTTGTAATGGATAATGAGGCAGCGGTTTTAAAAGTTCCAAGCAGCATTGTGCCGCAGGAATACAATTATTTGATCAATCCAAATCATCCCAGCTCAAAAAGAATCATTGTTAAAAAGGTGTTTCCAATGGCCTTTGATTCACGGTTAAAATCTGTTTAAACCTAAAACTATTTTTATTTTAACTTAGCCATAACCTCAAGGCAGTTTTGTTCAATAGTATTGCAGATATCGTCTATGCTTACAGATGTTTTGTCGTCTGAAAAAGGTTCGCCGTAAAGATTGGCTAGTTTGTTAATGGTTAAAAAAGCAGAGCTAATAATAACCATAATGGGAACAGCCAAAAACTCAAAGCCGCTGTCTTCTCCACCAATGTCAATATCGCCAATAAACAGCGGGATAAGTATGACATAAAAGCTAACAATTATTTTGGTGAAGGCGCTATAAATCATTAAAAATGGGGTGTGTTTAATTCTCTCTGCTTTACCTTGAATATCGTAAAAACGATTGATGTGCTGCATTAAATCTGCCTTTTCTATATTGGCGTTTGCCTTAAAATCTTTTTCAATTGTACTTGCAAGCACCACCAATATTTCGTTTGAAATTTTGTTCTCCAAATTTACTTTAAAATGCACAAGCAGCTCTTTGTTATAATCACTAAAAGCAGGCTTATTTTGGTTATGCATTTCGTTTTTTAATTGCCTAATGTATAAGATGCACAACTCAATAAGTTTTGAAGTTCTAAGGCCTATATTATCCAATTCCTTAAAGTTTTCGGCATTTCCATAATACGCATAAATTTTGGCCACAAAGCTTCTTGTATTGTTGGTTAACTCTCCAAAAGTTTTCCTTGCTTCCCACCACCTATCATAGGCAGAATTCATTCTAAAGCCCAGAAAAAACGCCACTGCCAAACCAAATACAGAACCAATTTGTCCAGAAACTTTGTAAATATGATCTCCAAAATACTCTTCCAATCCTAGTACCAAACAGGTATAAACCGTGGTAATTATTAGAAACGGTCCAGCAATTTTAAGCAATTGAAGTAAACCTTGTTTTTCGGTTTTAATCATTCTATATGATCATCTGTTTTACACATTTACCCCAAACAAATAACCAACCAATGCAGATAATCCCATGGCTAAGGTGCCCCAAATGGTAATTCTTGCCACCGCCTTTAAAATATCTGAACCACCAGTTTTGGCAGCCACAATTCCCAAGGTTACTAAAAAGGTAATGGTAAAGCCATACAACCAATATTCCATGCCCAAAACAGGTGCAAGAAGCACTGTGCCTAATGGCATAAGTCCGCCCACCAAAAAGGAAGCACCAGAGGCCAAAGCTGCCTGAATAGGGTTTGCAGTACTTATTTCATTTATGCCAAGCTCTTCTCTAACATGTGCGCCCAATGCGTCTTTTTCTGTGAGCTCAAGCGCTACCGTCATAGCAGTTTCTTTTTTCAACCCACGCTTCTCAAATATTTGAGCCAGTATTTTCAACTCTTCTTCTGGCATCTCTTCTAGCTCAATGCGCTCCCTTTCAATATCTGCTTTTTCGGTGTCTGTTTGCGAGCTTACAGAAACATATTCGCCTGCCGCCATAGATAAAGCTCCTGCTACCAATCCAGCCACTGTGGCCAATACAATAGGTTCTCTGGTAGAACTCGCTGCTGCCACACCAATGGCCAAACTAGATATAGAAATGATGCCATCATTTGCGCCAAGAACCGCGGCTCTTAACCAATTACTTCTGTGTATGTAGTGATTGTCTAAATAGTTATCAAGTGTTACCATTTTCTTATTTATCTTCGGTTCAGTTTAAAATAAAATTTATGTATTTGACCAAATGTGAATTTGGAAATCGATCAAAATTAAGGGAATTAATGCAGATTTTTTTTAACTTATTTTGTGCCTTAACAATAAAATCATTTTGTCTTATCATCATTCCTAATTAGGTAAGTTGTGAAAACAATTCCCTATTTTAGTTGTATCAAATAATGGCTGTCTGATCCAAAATTAAATGAAATGAATGATTTTATAAGAATACTTTTGCCAATTTATTTTATCATTTACTTTGGCTTGGCTTTTGTTTTAAAAAGCTTAATTGTTGCTCGAAAAATTGGTAAGAATCCGCTTGTATTACCTCAGGACGATAGTGCTTTTGGTCTCATTGGACTTTATTTTAAATTGTCGTTAATTGCCATGTTTTTGTATACCCTTGTGTATGCTTTTTTTGCAAATTGGCATGCGCAATTTTTACCCATTAGCGCACTTGATGTATTGTTGGTAAAATATGTAGGCATAGGACTTTTGCTACTTGCGCTGTTTTGGACCCTAATTGCACAAAAGCACATGAAGAATTCCTGGAGAATTGGCATCGATAATGAAATTCCAACAGAGCTAATTAGCAATGGTTTATTTAGTTATTCTAGAAATCCAATCTTCTTTGGAATGATACTGAGTTTGCTTGGCTTGTTTCTGGTAACTCCAAATGCTTTAACAGCTTTGTTTTTGATATTGTGTTATATGTTAATTCAAATACAAATAAGGTTAGAAGAGGAATTTTTGACCAAAACACATGGACAAAAATATCTTGATTATAAACAAAAAGTAAGACGCTTCATTTAATAGCTATTAAACATGACAGAATTTAGCCCCAAAAGTTACCCAAGTATTCTCCAAAGTTTTGGAATTGTAGGAATGGTTTTTATTTCCATGGCCTGCTTTATTCCTGTAAATTTTTTCCTAAACCACCAAGTGGGTAAAGAAATTTCTATGCTTGTTTATTACCTTTTATCTATGGGCATGCCAGCATTAATTATTTACTTTATAAAAAAGAAAAAAGTGGGTGAGGTGCATGTTAATTTAAACATTGACAATAACCGTGTACTTGCTTTGGCACTGGTAGGAACCATTGCCTTACTTGTAGGCATTGTTTCTCCAATTGTTACTTCTATTCCAATGTCTGAAAGTTTCAAAAAAATATTTTTAGAATTAGGTAAAATGAATGGATTTGTATCCATTTTACTTGCTGTTTTAGCTGCACCAATTCTGGAAGAATTTATATTTAGAGGAATCATTTTGGATGGCTTGCTAAAAAGGTATTCCGCCATTAAATCCATTGTGGTTTCTAGCTTGCTTTTTGGACTTGTTCATCTTAATCCTTGGCAATTTATAACAGGTTTTTTGATGGGTATTTTTATAGGATATATATACATATATACCCGCAGTTTATCTATAGCCATACTTATGCATGGCATTAACAATTTATCAGGCACAGTGCAAATGCAGTTTACAGATATGGAGGCTATTTAAAATAAAACCTTAATAGAAATGTACGGTGGTTTAATCAATCTAATTCTGGCAATTATAGGCTCAATGGTGGTATTTGCCGTTTGCATTTATTATTTAAAAATTGAGTTCAAAAAAAGAGAGGTAATACTGATTCAAGACGAAACAATAGATATTCCTCCAATAGGACAGAATTAACTGCAATTTTTGGGCATATTGTTCTTCGTTGTTTCCCTTCATTTTTGTTCGGTTCGAACCGAAATATATTTACTAATAGTTTTGTAAAAAAAGTTTGCTTAGTGCACCACGACATTATTTAATGCATAAGCAATAATGATTTTTTATATATTGCATTTACATAGTTCTAAACCAATTACTCAAACAATCAATATGTGGAGCACAGAACCCACTTTAAAAAACGTGGCGTACCCGAAAAGCCTTATGAGTAGGACAGTTCATAAAACAAAAAATATGAAAAAAAATTTATCAGAATTTTTAGGAACCTTTTGGTTGGTGTTGGGTGGTTGCGGAAGCGCCCTATTAGCGGCAGGTGTGCCAGATGTGGGAATTGGGTTTGTAGGGGTTTCATTGGCATTTGGTTTAACGGTGCTAACCATTGCCTATTCGCTTGGACATATCTCTGGTGCACATTTAAACCCAGCGGTTACCATTGGCTTATGGATGGGAGGCAGATTTGATGCTAAAGACATTCTTCCTTATGTGGTATCGCAAATACT
>JBILVK010000141.1:0-6632 GCA_044370475.1 Bacteroidia bacterium | reverse complement strand
AGTAAAGGTGATGTAGAAAAGGATAATAATGGTAAACAAGCACAGCCTGCAAATAGCCATTTACCAAGCCTGCGCCAGTTGATTAATATGCTATTCACCTTTGCCTTGGTAAGCCTTTTGTGGGTATTTTTTAGGGCACCCAATTTGGAAACCGCTTTTTCTTTTTTGAAACATTTGTTTCAAGCCTCCTTGTTTACCAATCCGCTTTTAGAGCCCAAATTAAATAGCTATGTATTGCCACTTTTGCTCTTTTTTATATGGGTAGAATGGCAAGGCAGACAACAATATTTTGCCTTAGAAAATTGGATGCAAAATAAACCACTTATGTTGCGTTGGAGCTTTTATGCCAGCTTGGTTTTTTTAATTGGCATGTTCATGACAGTAGAGACCTCACCCTTTATTTATTTTCAATTTTAGATGAGCAAGTTTATCAAAAGAATGGTGGTTTTTATGTTGTTTGCCTTATTGGCTTATGCGGCATTGCTATTCTTTTGGGGAAATACCTTGGCTGGCAAGTACCACAAGAATTTGCGCTATAAGCAAGGACTTACAGGTTTTATGCATACCCGCTTGCGGGAGGCAGATACCACGCAAAAGGTGGACGTTTTATTTTTAGGTTCTTCGCATACTTACCGCGGATTTGATACACGCGTTTTTGCCAAGGCGGGTATGCGAAGTTTCAATTTAGGCTCGAGCAACCAAACCCCCTTGCAAACCGAGTTATTATTGCAGCATTATTTGGATCGGTTCGAACCGAAATTAGTTATTTATGAAGTGTTCCCAGATAATTTTGAGATGGATGGGGTAGAGAGTGCGGTGGATATTATCTCTAATACGGCTAACTACGGGAATGCGGTTTGGCATGCCTTTGCGGTGAACCATGTGATGGTGTATAATACCTGTGTTTTTGCGGCCATGCGCAAATTGTTTTGCAAGGATTTAGATTTTAAAGAGGACTCCATTGTGGGCTTGGATACTTATGTTTTGGGAGGATATGTGGAGCGAAAATTAGAAGGTGCAAGGCAAGTTGAAATACTTGCCGCGCAATCTTTGAATTGGAAGATGCGAGCAAAACAATTGAAGGCGTTTGATAGAAGTCTTAGCTATTTAAAGGAGCATGGAGTGCCCGTTTTATTGGTGCAGGCGCCTGTTGCCAAAGATTTTTATAGGCAGTATTCCAATTATGCCTATACCGATAGTTTGTTTGCCACCAAGGGCACATATGTTAATTTTAACCATATAGATTCTTTGCAGTATAGTGATGCAGAAGATTTTTATGATGCTCACCATTTAAGTGCCTCAGGGGTAAAAAAGTTTAATGAAAGTTTGCTCAACTATATAAAAAAAATCCCCTTTAACCCGTGAGCTAAAGGGGATTTTTTTTATAGAAATACCTTATTCCATTTCTATGAGCAAGGTGTTTTTTTCTACCGCTTGCTGGGTGTTAACTGCAATGCGTTTAACCTTTCCTTCGCCATCTGCTTTAATGGCATTTTCCATTTTCATGGCCTCTAAAACCAAGAGGACATCGCCTTTTTTAACCAAATCGCCCACAGCCACATTGATTCGCAGAACCAAGCCAGGCATAGGAGCTTTTAAGTTGTTGTTTTTGGTGCTCATAAGCTTATCCATGCCCAATTGAGAAAGTAGGGCATCGTATTTGTCTTTTATGGCCACAGTTTGCTTAACTCCATTCACAGAAATTTGCATTTCTTTACCATTTTCAGATTTATTGAGCAGCTCAATATTTAGGCTTTGCCTGTCTATAATAACGTGGAATTTGTTGGGAGCCAGCTTAACCACATCGGCATTTACGGCCTTACCATCTAGCAGGGCGGTGCCAGATACATAGTCAAAATTAAATTCTTGCCCGTTTACATGAATATTTAACATGGAAATTCGTTTTATTGCAGCCCAATTTCGCTTTATGAGAATAGTTCAAATATTGAGTTTCTTTTTACTTATTGGGTTTGTGGGATGCAAAATAAATAAAAACCCATCAAACGCCATGGAAAAAATTATTTTGGAGGATGTGGTGGTAAAGCCATCTAGCAATCAGGCCTTGCCCAAATACCAAGCCATGGAGCCAAGGGTAAACGATTTAATACATACCCAATTGCATTTAAGCTTTGATTATGCCAAACAATGGGTGTATGGCACTGCCTTGTTGCGCATGCATCAATATGCCGAACCAAGCGCGCTTGTTAAGTTAGATGCCAAAGGGTTTACCGTGCTGCGCGTGGCGCAAGTAGTACAAAAGGATACGATTAACCTTCAGTATGTGTACGACAATCTTTGTCTTAGCATCACACTCAATAAGGTTTATCAGCCAAAAGACACCTTCTTGCTTTTGGTTCAGTACATTGCCAAACCTAATGAAATAAAGGAAGAAGGCGGAAGGGCCATCACAGATTCTCGCGGACTCTATTTTATTAATCCAATGGGGACAGACCCCAATAAACCCCGACAAATTTGGTCGCAAGGAGAAACAGAATTCAACTCTTGCTGGTTTCCAACCATAGATGCGCCCAATGAAAAACATACGCAAGACATATACCTTACCGTAGATAGCAGCGATGTAAGTTTAAGCAATGGTTTGTTGGTGAAATCTATGCCAGTAAAGAATGGCAAAAGGGTAGACCATTGGCAGCAATTAAAGCCGCATGCTCCTTATTTAACCATGATAGCCATTGGCAATTTTATTGTTACCAAAGATACTTGGCGCAACAAAGAAGTTAGCTATTATTTGGAGCCAGCTTATGCGGCTTATGCCAAAACCATTTTTGGCGAAACGCCCAAGATGTTGGAGACCTATTCTAGGCTTACAGGGGTTGAATATCCTTGGGATAAGTTTGCTCAAATTGTATGTAGAGATTTTGTGAGTGGCGCAATGGAGAATACCTCTGCGGTGCTGCATTACGAGGGAGTACAGCACACTACTAGAGAACATTTAGACAATCCGCAAGAAGACATCATTGCGCATGAATTGTTTCATCATTGGTTTGGCGATTTGGTTACTTGCAGAAGCTGGAGCAATTTGCCTTTAAACGAAAGTTTTGCTACCTATGGCGAGTATTTATACCATGAGGACAGTAAAGGCAAGACCTACGCCGATAAGGTGTTTGCAGGAAATTGGAATGCCTATTTAAGGAATAAAAGCAAACACAAGGTACATCCCATCAGGCATTATTATGCAGAAGCAGATGAGGTGTTTGATGTGGTGAGTTACCAAAAAGGAAGTTGGATTTTGCATCACTTGCGTTTTACCATTGGCGATGTAGCGTTCTTTAAAGGCATACAAATTTATTTAACTAAAAATGCCTATCAAACCACAGATATTCATCATTTGAGGCATGCCATGGAAGAGGCCAGTGGCCAGGACTTACAGCAATTCTTTGAACAGTGGTTCGAAGGAAATGGTCACCCCGTTTTAAACATCAATTATCTTAAAAAGACCGCCTCGCATAGCTTTCAATTTGAGGTAAATCAAGTGCAAGATTCAAGCTTTAGTGTATTTAAGTTAAAGTCGGAAATGGCACTTTTGGTAGAGAAAGATGGTATTATGTTGGGGGTATATTCTTTGCCTGTTTGGTTAAGTAAAAAGAAGGAAATTCTAACCATCACTTTGCCAGATTCCTTAACCGGTGATTTGCAAATTCAAGGATATTGGATAGACCCAAGTGGTCATTTACCAGCATTGGTAAAAGAAGAGAAATCTTCTTTATTCTGGCTGAACCAATTAAAGTTGGCGGATGGCTATCAGGCCAAAATGCGGTCGGTACAGGCCATAAGCGAATTAGACTATAGAACCAAAGAACGTTTCTTACAGCAGAAGGCTATTGCTTATTTGTTGGATCAGCCCGAATATTTTTACCAAATGGCGGGAGTAAATATGCTTGAAAAAGTAGATACTTTGTATTCTGCATTTAATCGCCGCATAGAGGACTTGGCTTTGCGTGGCAGTCACCCAGAATTGCGCGATGATGCCATTTATTTAATTGCTTACAAGGGCGATTCTGCTTACAGCAGGGGCATTTTGTTGCAGGGGTTGGCAGATTCTTCGTACAAGGTAATGAGCACCAGTTTGCAGGCATTGGCCATTAGCAATATTCCATTATGTTTAACAAAATGTGGCGAATTAGAAGTGCATCAAACGGCGGTGATACAGCGCGCTATTGCTTGGTTGTATGCGGCACATTCGCGCGAAGATAAGAACGATTATTTTAAGGGTATCTTAGGTAAATATGGTTTTTACCGCAACAGTTTATTGAGTGCATATGGCAATTATTTGAAGCAGCAAAATGCGAGCATATTAGAAGCAGGTTTAAAAAATTTGGAGGCTTTTTACAGCACCAGTAGCGACCGTGATAAAGCTCGGGTGATGCTAAATTTGTTGAAAAACTTAGAAGCCAAAAGTGGCGAAAAAGCAGTATTTGCAGGTGCCTCGTACAAGCAATTTTATACCCGCGTAATGTTAGATGCCGAAGGTTAAATTCTGAAGGAAATAAAGAAATTAATAATTGGCTAGAGTTGAAATTCTCCTATTCAATTTACCTATTTATTAAGGGCTTAAAAAAAGCAGATGCTTATTTTTCAAATTAAGCCATCAGTAATTGCTTTCGATTAAACCTTAATTAATAATTTATTGGGTTTTGACTGGTGTGCCTTACTCTTAGTATTTGTATTTGAGTAGGTGTTACAATGTATGTTATTCGGTAATTATAAACTGTCACTGCCCTATAGCTACCATCATTGTTTATCTTAAATCTATCCAATTCGTATATTTCTGGATCATTTTTAAGGATATCTATTTGATCCATAATTGCACGTTTCACTGTTACTGCGCCCTGGGGCGATTCCTGCTTTATATATTGAATTGCTTGCTTAAAATAAAGTTTAGCCTCATCATCCCAAAGTATACTTCTTTTTATTTGGGCTACCATCCTTCAATTTCGCGCTCAAGATCTTCGTGTGTAGTGAATTTGCCATTCTTTATACGTGACTCAGCAGCCTCTAGTTCTTTATTATATTGAGAAATAGTAATGCGTTCATTCTGTTTATCTGATTTCTTGAATACAGCCAAAAGTTGTTCTAAAAGCCTCTCGTCGTTTGTGCTCATTAACTTATTTAACAACTCATATTTAGTTACTTCAATATTCATAAAATTAACATTTAAACAAATATACTAATAATTCAAATTTTCCTAGTCTCAAATTCTAAATGTTCCGTTGGGACTTCCCTTCATATAAATTAATAAATTTACAGGAATCATCACCATTCGCGATTAGCTTTGCTTAGTTTAAAGTTAAGCCAAATTTTAAATCAAATATATTTTAAATTTGCTTATGCATTCCTCAATAAAAACACCATATTTTACAAGCGCTTCAAGTTGTTTTTGGGTTGGTTTTAACCAATATTGCTTCTCCTTCAATGGGAAGGAGAAAATAGATGAGATAAATGGTACTGCGAATGATTTAGATTTTGGAGCAAGAATTTATGATTCGCGTTTGTCTCGCTTTCTTAGTATAGATAAATACTCAAATAAATATCCCTTTTTTAGCCCATACTTATATGCAGGAAATAGCCCAATTCAAGCTATTGATGTGAATGGAGATAGTTTATACATTTTAACATATACCATTGGCAATGGCCGCGGAGATGATATGCTTAAATCAATGGCCCTAACAAGAAAGTACGATATAGAGCACAGTGGACATTTTGATCCTGCTAGAGATAAAGTTGCTATGATTGAAATAAATGATGTATCTGACATTAAAAATAAAGTAAATCAAACTATAACTACCTTTTCATTGGCATTTGGTAAAACATCTGAATTCAGTATTTGGTCACATGCTGGAGGCGATGGGCCTGCTGGTTCGGTTTATTCTAAAAAACACAATCTTTCTTGGTTTACTGGTTTAAGAATTGATCAAAATCAAATGTCATTAAATGGGTGGGCTGAAATAAATTTCAACTGGTCAAGTAAGGCCAATGCATACTTTTATGGGTGTGGCACTGGTGATCCCTCTGGGAATAAACCTTCATTTACAACATCCATTTCTGGCCTTTCAAATTTCAAAAATATAGCGGTTTTTGGAATAGTCGGTAACGGGTACCCCTCAGAATTCGCCGATACACGCAATCCAACACATAGCCAGTATAAGGAGAATTTTAATGTTGGTGCTCAATCCTCGGGAAATGAAAAAACTTATATGGTAGGTGGAGAATCAGGAGATACAATGAGCTATTTAGGATATGGCATTACTTATCCGATGAGAAAATCTGTTAACGGTTCAGGGAAAGTTAATAATGGCCAGTATGGCCCGGGAGATAAACAATGAAAGAGAAAATTATTTGGTTTGTATTTTTATTTGGTTTAATAGGATGTACCAACTATGATAAAGATTACGTCAATACTTTCAGTTGGAAGTATTCAGGTGGCGAATTCGAAATAAATGATTTTATATTATTTGGAGACGAATTAGTTATCAATGATAACCTAGAGATTATTGACAAAGACTCAGGGATAATAGGAAAATTGGTGTTAATAAAGAAGGACGAAATAATCATTGAATCAGCTAATAATGGCAAGGTGGGTCGCTATGTTTTGTTTGACTCGGCATCAAGATGGA
>JBILVK010000001.1:0-154502 GCA_044370475.1 Bacteroidia bacterium | reverse complement strand
GTATTGTATGAAGTTTTGGGAAGAGAAAAACACGAAGGAATCATCAACGAAGTTATCACGCAACTGAGCTTGGATCAGACCGAAAAGAGCCAAGCATTATTAAAGGACTTAACACGTTTTACGAAGGCAGGAGTTAGGGACAATGCTTTGAAAAATATGAGTCCCAATGAAGGCAACAAATCTGCGTTTGTATTGGCGTTAAATGACAGCAGTTATGATGTGGTAAAGACAGCCTTGGAAAAGCTTTGTTTAGCCTATCCAAATGAGGTTGAAGTGTATTTAAAAGCTACCAAGAATGTACATGGAATGTTTCACAGCGTAAAAATGAAATGGCTTGAGCTGAGCATTTTATTGGGTGTTGAGGCTGATAAGGCTAGAGCTGAATTAGTGGATTACTCTAGCGCAGGTTATGAATTTAGAACAAGAGGCCAGGCATTTATGGTATTAAAATCGACCTCAACTTTTAATGATGAGGTGATATCGAATGTATTTCAGGCTGTATTATCTCCTAACGGCAGGTTATCTGGACCTGCAGCAGACTTAGCTAATTATTATGGGTCCAATGTGATTTTTAAAGAAAAAATGAAAAAGTACTTTGCTTCTGCGCAATTTTCGGACGCAGAAAAGGAAATTTTAATCAAAAGTGTATTTTTGTTAAAAAACTAAACCATTATATGAAAAAACTATTACCATTTTTTGCTTTCATTTTGCTATTTATTTCTAGCAAAGCCCAAGTAAACAATTATTCAACTTCTAGCGGAGAATTGATTTTTTCTTTTGCAGATTATAAAATTAATGGGGAGCAAATTAATACACCCGTAAGATTTACCTGTTTCTTTCATATGGGGATTTTTGAGCATTTTGATTTTAGTGATAAGGTTGGTATTTATACTGGTGGAGCCATCAGAAATGTTGGATTTACTTCTACCAATGGTGATACCATGATAAAAAGAAGGAACTATTATATTGGAATCCCTTTGGCAATTAAAATAGGTAATTTGAAAAATGATAATTACGTATATGGGGGAGTGGAAGGCGAATTTGCTTTAAATTATAAAGAGAAACTTTTTGTAAGTGAGGAAAAGATAAACAAATTTAATGTTTGGTTTAGTGATAGAACAAATGCCTTTATGCCTAGTGCTTTTGTTGGTTTAAACTTTAAAAGTGGTGTGAATCTTAAATTTAAATATTACCTAAAAGATTTTTACAATAAGAATTTTACAACAGGTGGCGTAAAAATATACGACCAAGTTGAAAGTCAGATGTTCTATTTTTCACTTTCATTAAACCTGAGAAACAAACAATTTACAGAGAAAACCTATAATAAGGGTCTTTAAATTTGCTGTTTACATAGGATAGCAGCCGTTTGGACTTAAATTATGGCTAGTGGGAAAGTTTTATTAAACTTTTCTGAACATGTCTTTTTTTTACTAATGATTTGACATAATTTGCTGTTAATATGATAACTACATGTCCCCACTGTGATGCTATGGTACCAATGAATGTTGATTTGGCATTAAGCTCATCTAAAGATATATTGATATGCATTTGCTGCGACCAAACATTTAATCCATTTGCAAATCATTTAGACGCAATTGAATTGTCCATAGAGGCCTTAAAAGATGAAGTTGTCATTGCTAAAAGCCTTCAAAATAATAGTCGATTATTTGATGATTGCTAGGACTATCAAAAGTTATATTTTTACGTTTAACTGCTATACTTGTTTATTAAAACTTGAAAAATGCCCTTTTAGCGAAAATGCCTTTTTTGTGAAGAATATTTAATGATTTTTGACTTTTTATAAGAATTAGGTATGCATGCAATTTTAGGGTCAAATGGGGTGGTTGGTTTTTATACTGCCAAAGAATTGTGCAAGCATGCTATAAAAATCAGGCTCGTTGGCAGAAACCCTAAACAAATAAATGGGAACGATGAATTGTTTAAAGCCAACTTAACTAATTTATCCGAAACAATTGAGGCTTTAAAAGGGATTAATGTTGCATATTTAACGATTGGATTAACCTACAATTCTGAGGTTTGGGTGCGAGAGTGGCCTATAATCATGACCAATGTTATAGAGGCTTGTAAGGTGCATGGTTCTAAATTGGTTTTTCTGGATAATGTGTATGCCTATGGCAAAGTTGAAGGCTGGATGACCGAAGAAACGCCTTTTAATCCATGCAGCATTAAGGGAGAAGTTAGGGCTAAAATAGCCACCCAGTTGCTAAATGAAATGAAGCTGGGAAATATTGAGGGACAGATTGCGAGAGCAGCAGATTTTTATGGTCCAAATACACCTCAAAGCTTTGCTACAGTTATGATTTTTGAAAAGCTTGCCAAGAAAAAAGAAGCTCAATGGATGATAAACGACCACGCAAGGCATAGTTTTACTTATACCCCAGATATTGGAGTGGCCTTGGCTAAATTGGGAACTACAGCAGAGGCTTTTGGCCAAACTTGGCATTTGCCAACTTACAAAGAAGCTCTTACAGGAAAAGAGTTTATAGAGCTTTGTTCTGTGGCTTTTTCTTCATCATCTAGGTACCAATTGCTTAAGTTGTGGATGCTAAAGATGGTTGGCTTGCTTAATCCTGTGGTTAAGGAAAGCTTAGAAATGTTGTATCAATTAGAAGATGAGTATCTTTTTAGTAGCAACAAAATTGAAGCAAGATTTGGGCTCGAACCAAGCTCATATAAAAGAGGTGTGGTAAACACTGCCAGCTCATATGGCATAAAATTTTCTATTGCCTAGCTAGTTTTTTTTGAGAAGGCTTTGTTTTTTACGTTTTTACAATACTTTTGCAGTGCATTAAGAATCCTTTAGAAATACTGGATGCCAACCGGGCAGAACACCACGGTGGTAAAACAATGCGGACTTTCTTGTCAAATACGGTTCCTAGATATCTGCTAAAAGTCCTCAATGTTTGCTTAATTTAAATTGAAAACCATTTAAAAATATACAACAAATATGGCTTATTTATTCACGTCAGAGTCCGTAAGTGAAGGACATCCAGACAAAGTTGCCGATCAAATATCGGATGCATTAATTGATAATTTCATGGCCTTTGACCCAGAGTCGAAAGTGGCTTGTGAAACCCTTGTTACTACCGGTTTAGTTGTACTTGCTGGTGAAGTTAAGTCTAAGGCTTACTTAGATGTACAAGAAATTGCCCGTGGCGTTATTAGCAAAATTGGTTATACCAAAAGCGAATATATGTTTGAGGCTAATTCATGTGGAATTATCTCTGCAATCCATGAGCAATCTGCCGATATCAACCAAGGTGTAGATCGTAAGAAAAAGCAAGATCAAGGCGCTGGCGACCAAGGTATGATGTTTGGTTATGCAACCAACGAAACTGCAGATTACATGCCTTTAGCTTTAGACTTAGCACATAAAATTTTAATTGAACTTGCTGCTTTACGTCGCGAAAACAAGGCAATTAAATATTTACGCCCAGATGCTAAAAGTCAGGTTACTTTAGAGTATGATGATAACAACAATCCTGTTCGTATTGATGCAATTGTTTTATCTACTCAACATGATGATTTTGATAAAGAGCCTAAGATGTTGGCTAAAATCAAAGAAGATATCGTTAAGATTTTGATACCTCGTGTTAAAACTAAGTACAAGAAATTTGCACATTTGTTTAACGATAAAATCACTTACCATATCAATCCAACAGGTAAGTTTGTAATTGGCGGTCCACACGGAGATACAGGCTTAACTGGTCGTAAGATTATTGTTGATACCTACGGTGGTAAAGGTGCACACGGTGGTGGTGCTTTCTCTGGTAAAGATCCTTCAAAGGTTGACCGTTCTGCTGCTTATGCAACACGTCATATTGCTAAGAACCTAGTTGCTGCTGGTGTTTGTACCGAAGCGTTGGTACAAGTATCTTATGCAATTGGTGTAAAAGATCCAATGGGTATTTTCATCGAAACTTATGGCACTGCAAAAGTTAAAATGACAGACGGAGAAATTGCTAAAGTAGTTTCTAAATTATTCGACATGACTCCTTATGGTATTGAAACTCGTTTGAAGTTACGTAACCCAATCTATAGCGAAACTGCTGCTTATGGCCACATGGGTCGTAAGAATGAAGTGGTAACTAAAGAGTTTAAAGGTCCAGATGGTAAGATGGCTAAATTCAAGGTAGAATTATTCACTTGGGAGAAATTAGACATGGTTGATGCTGTTAAGAAAGCATTTAAAATCAAATAGGTTTCGGTCTGAACCAAACAAAAAAGGCAGTGAGATTTTCTTACTGCCTTTTTTGTTTAAAAGTCTTCTCCTTTTAGGTATTTCGTTTTTAGGAGCGGGCAAACTTTGTAACGCTCATCGTGTGTATCTTGATATAAGTTTTCGAGGGTTTGATAGACATGGTTTATGCCAATTTTATTTGCCCACTCAAAAGGCCCCATTGGGTAGTTGGTTCCAAGTTTCATGCTAATGTCTATGTCTTGCATGCTTGCTGTGCCCTCCTGAAGGGTATAACAAGCCTCGTTAATGATCATGAAAATGATTCTGGGTGTAACCATACCAACTCGGTCTTCCACAATTTTATAATTCCAGTTCAACTGAAGCATTATTTGGTTCAGACCGTCTCTGTCTTGTTCCTTTAATAGTGAAATTTCTGTAAGTGGGCGATTTAGGAAGCTTGGCAAGGAGTTTATGCCATAAAGTTTGCATTCAATTTTTCTTCCATAATCGAAGACAGCCTTAGCTAATTGGCATTTTACGGCGCATACAAAAACCGGAATATTTTTTAATCCTGCAAAATATTTGAGTTGTTCAGTTTTTTCATCAAATTTGAGGTCGAATACCATATCGTATTCATGAACATTGGCACTCAACAAATCACTATCATCAATGCAAGTTAACTCACATGAAACATCTTTCAATTTTTCTTGCAATTCTTTTATTCGGTTCTTTGAACCTCTGGCCAAAATTTTCATATTCGCAGTCTCAATTCAAAAACAAAGATAACAAGCCCAAACACATGGAAAAGAAAATAATTACAAGTAAGAATGCTCCCGAGCCAATTGGACCATACAGCCACGCTGTATTAGTAAATGGAACGCTTTATGTAAGTGGCCAGGTTCCTAAGGATGCCAAGACAGGTGAAATGGTAACTGGCGACATTAAATTGGAAACACATAAGGTGATGGAAAATCTGAAGGCAATTCTTGCAGAGGCCGAAATGGATTTTTCTAATGTGGTAAAGACCACAATTTTTTGCGTAGATTTAAATGATTTTGCCGCTATTAACGAAGTTTATGGTAGTTATTTTACAGGTAATTTTCCAGCCAGGGAGACGGTACAGGTGGTGAGGTTGCCTTTAAATTCAAATGTTGAAATTAGTGTTGTTGCAGTTAAGTAGGCTGCATGAATAGGTTTTTCGCTAATTTTCTTTCGGTTGTGGCACATCCAGTTTTCATAAACTTGTTGTGTCTGTATTTATTGTTTTTTTTATATCCGCCATTAAAGCTGGGCTTGCCTCAAAGGGTGCAGCTTTTTTATATTTCCTTTATTTTTATTTCAACTGGGGTAGTGCCAATTTTGCTTGTAATGGTGATGCGCATCATGGGGAAAATTCAAAGCATACGAATGGAAGACAGTGAAGAAAGAAAGATTCCTTACTTAGTTACTTTGTCTTTGTATGTTTTTAACTTTTACAACTTGTATCAATCGCCTACCACACATCCTATTATTTTGAGGTATTTATTGGCATGTGCTGTAGTATTGACCCTTGTGATGTTTATTAATTTTTTGGATAAAATTAGCATTCATTTAACCACTTTGGGTGCTTTGGTTGGATTGGTGGCAGGTCTAGGTTTTATGGGCTTTGCCGACCTTCGATTTCTATTGTTGTTAACCATTTTGTTGAGTGGTTGGGTGGCTACTGCTAGGTTGAGTTTGCAAGCGCATGTGCCTAGGCAGTTATATGCTGGATTTACACTTGGCTTTGTGGTTATGTTTCTTTCTATGATATTCAATTTTAAATTTGCTTAATAATTAAACTTATGAGTTACGAAACCATTTTATTTGATTTAAAGGATGGCATTGCCAGTTTAACTTTAAAC
The DNA here is from genome assembly GCA_044370475.1 of Bacteroidia bacterium. Lineage (GTDB taxonomy): Bacteria > Bacteroidota > Bacteroidia > UKL13-3 > UKL13-3 > B1. The sequence continues at coordinate 148,418 of JBILVK010000001.1, read as the reverse complement.
AGACCTGATGTATTTAATGCATTTAATGAGCAATTAAGTGCCGATGTGAATGATGCACTTAAGAAAGTTGCCAAGGACAAAAGTGTGCGTGTTTTAGTTATTAGTGGGGCAGGTAAAGCGTTTTGTAGTGGCCAAGATTTAAAGGCAATTGCAGGCAGCAGTAACCGCAGTTTGAGCGATAGTTTGTACAAGAGATACAATCCAATGATAAAGGCAATTCGTAGCTTAAATGTGCCTGTAATTTGCAAATTAAATGGTGTAGCAGCAGGTGCTGGTTGTTCTTTGGCATTGGCCTGTGATTTAATAATTGCTTCAGAAAATGCAAGTCTGATTGAAGTATTTGTGAATGTGGGATTGGTATTAGATTCTGGTTCTTCTTATTTCTTGCCTAGACTTGTTGGTTCGGCCAGAGCTTTTGAATTGGCTACACTTGGAGGAAAAGTGAGTGCAAGCCAGGCCTTAGATTGGGGCATGGTAAACAAAGTGGTGAAAGCTGAGGAATTAGATTCTGAAGTTGCCGCACTTGCAGAGCGTTATGCAATAGCTCCTACAAAGGCCATCGGTTTGATGAAGAAAATGTTGAACAAATCTATTACAAGTGATTTGGATACCATGCTTGAGTACGAAGCGTACTGCCAGGAAATTGCTGGAAGAAGCTCAGATTATAAAGAGGGTGTTACAGCCTTTAACGAAAAGCGCAAGCCTGCTTTTACGGGGAATTAAATTTATTTATAGGCCTCAATTATGATTCTATCTCCAGCTACAGCAAACCATTTCGTGAGATAGAAGTTAATGTATTGAAAACTCCATTTAGCTCCATTTTCTATGGCATTTCCGCGTAGGGCTATGGTTGATGGATGTTTAATTTCTTCTTTTATGATGATTTTAGAGAATCCACATTTAGTAAGCATGGCTCTTATAGTCTTGGCATTAAACTCTGTGAGGTGGTAAGGAGGGATAGTCATTGTTTTTTGTGAACCAATGATTTTATAGATTGCAAAAGCCAGTTTGCTTGAAAGAAGATTTAAGGTGCCTGGTAGATGGATAACTGCCACACCTCCTTTGTTAAGGATTTGATAAGTAAGTTCCATGGCGGCTGTTGGGTTGGTAAAATGCTCTAATACGTCGCCCATCAGAATTACATTGAAATGGTTGACTGGCAATTCTTTATTTAATAGTTCTGAGTTGTACGGTTTATTTATGATGTCTATGCCAAAGTTTTTAATGCCAAATTCTGCTGCAAATTTAGAAAGTTCAATACCTTTAACTTGGTATCCATTTTGTTTTAAAACATACAGGAAGTTTCCTGTTGCGCAACCTACATCTAGTATATTTCCAGTTGCACAATAGTTTTTTATTTGAGTGATACCTTCATCGTAATTTCCAGAGGCTAATAGGTCAACATACGACACATTCATATGATGTGTTTTTACATCTGAACCAACAAAGTAATCATCTGCATACATTTCTGTAATTTCTTGATCACTGGGTCTGGGCCAAATTGAAACAAGTTCGCATGAGTTGCATTTTACTGCCCAAAGAAATCTTTCTTTAAAGTTGTATCTAAATGGTATTGTATTACCTTCCTTACTGCCACAGAGGTTGCACTCAAAATTAACTTTCATACGATTTCAATTGGCGCAAAAATATTTTATTTAATGCAAATCCCTAATTTGAAACAAGTTTGTTTTCAGTTTAATTGGGATTTTTAGTAATTTCTTAATATTTTGTAAAAAATTAATTTTCAAGGAAATATATTTGGAAAATCGAATTATTTTGATAGAACTTGTTTTTTTCTAATTTTATTTTAATATATTGTGTAAAAATTCAAAATTATGGCTATCACTATTCCAAATTTTTGCATTGCTTTGAAAGAAGGGCAATCTTGTGATTCTGCAATTCATATGGCAGAAAAACTACAGAGACATTTCAATTCTAGAGCAACTGCCTATTTTTTGGATGGCGTTGTTGGCAGTGCTCCACATACTTTTCAAAAGGCTGGGGTAAATAACATAAAAGAATTGTCGAAATTATTTGTGGATTCGGAGTCGGATTTAATGATATTGCCTTTGATTAGTGAAAGCTCAAGCAAGGGTGTTGTAAACGCAGTTGAAGCCAATAAGGTTATTGACCATATAGAGCGAATGGTATTAACTATTCCTTGTGGAACTGCGGATCTTAAGGTTGATAGAATAGTAGTACCCATTGATTCTTCTTTTGAAACTAGGCAAAAAGTTCCTTATGCAATTGCAATGGCCAAAGCTTTTGGTGCACAATTGTATGTGATAGGAGTTTCTAATGACAAGGGCAAGGATGCTGAAGTATTGATTAAGAATTATATTAGGCAAGTTTGTTTAAATATTGAGGAGAAGGGTGTCTCTGTTAATTGGGAGATAAGATTGGGAGGAAATCCTACAGAACAAGTTCTTAATTATGGCAAAGAGATTGGTGCGGGAATGGTGGTAATAATGACAGAGCAAGAAACAAATATTACTTCTTTCTTTTCTGGAAAGTATTCCCAACAGATGATAAAGTCGAGCACAATGCCAGTTTTATCAATTCATCCAAAAGATTTAATCGTGAGTGACGCTCGATTATAATTTGGGCAATTATTTTTTCTTTCAAACGTTGGTTTCATTATTAGACTTTAAGTCTTAATTTTACAAACTAGAATTTGGTAAAACCTTGTTGCTGATTTTTTGTTAGTAAGGTTTGTGTCTTATTTTTTTGTAATTTTCACCTCAATAGTGTCATATGAAGATTCATGCTGGTCCACATTTGGACAAAATTAAATATCCTGCCGATCTCAGAAATTTTGGAGAAGGTGATTTGGTTAAGATCTCCGAGGAGTTAAGGCAGTATATCATTGATACTGTTTCTGTGTATGGCGGGCATTTTGGTGCAAGTTTAGGTGTTGTTGAATTAACGGTAGCCCTCCATTATGCATTTAATACACCAGAGGATCAATTGATTTTTGATGTTGGTCACCAAGCATACGGTCATAAAATATTAACCGGCAGACGGGATCAATTTCATACCAACAGAGTTTACAAAGGACTTTCAGGTTTTCCAAAGAGAACAGAAAGCGAGTATGATGCTTTTGGGGTAGGGCATTCATCTACATCAATCTCTGCAGCATTGGGTATGGCCGTAGCTTCGAAGTTGAAGGGTGAGCATGATCGCCAGCATATTGCAGTAATTGGGGATGGAGCATTAACTGGTGGAATGGCTTTTGAGGGTTTAAATCACGCTGGGGTTGCTAATGCAAATATTATTGTTGTATTAAACGACAATTGTATGAGTATTGATCCTAATGTGGGCGCGCTCAAAGAATACCTTACAGACATTACTACTTCGCCAACTTATAATAAGTTTAAAGATGATATTTGGAAGACCTTGGATAAAATGAATAAGGTTGGGCAAATTTCACAGGATATTTTATCTAAGGTTCATGATACCTTAAAAGGAGGTTTGTTAAGGCACAGTAATTTATTTGAAGCTTTAGGGTTCAGGTATTTTGGGCCAGTAGACGGTCATGATGTGAACCACATGGTAAAAATATTCAATGATTTGAAGAAAATACCGGGTCCAAAATTACTCCATTGTGTTACTGTTAAAGGCAAAGGATTTGCTCCAGCCGAAAAAGATCAAACCAAATGGCATGCACCAGGATTGTTTGATAAAGTTAGTGGAGAAATCATTAAATCAAGTAACAATAGTCCGCAGCCACCTAAGTTTCAAGATGTATTTGGTCATTCTATTGTTGAATTAGCCGAAATGAATCCTAAAATTGTGGGTGTTACTCCAGCAATGCCATCTGGAAGTTCAATGAATATTATGATGAAGGCTATGCCAGACAGAGCTTTTGATGTGGGTATTGCAGAACAGCATGCTGTAACATTTAGTGCTGGTATGGCAACAAGAGGCTTAATTCCTTTTTGTAATATCTATTCAACTTTTATGCAAAGGGCCTATGATCAAGTGGTACATGATGTAGCTCTCCAAAAGTTGCATGTAATTTTCTGTATGGATCGCGCAGGTTTAGCTGGCGCAGATGGACAAACACATCATGGAATGTTAGATATTCCTTTTATGCGTTGTGTTCCAAATATGGTTGTTTCTGCACCTATGAATGAAGAGGAGTTAAGGAATCTGATGTATACTGGCACTTTAGAAAAGAACGCAGGTCCTTTTTCTATTCGCTATCCACGTGGCAATGGAGTAATGATAGATTGGAAAAGGCCATTTGCTGAAATTGAAATTGGCAAGGGAAGGAAACTTCGTGAGGGAAATGATATTGCGGTATTGTCTTTTGGCACTGCTGGAATTTTGGCTCAAACCGCATTAAATCTCTTGGAAAAAGATGGTATTTTTGGAGCACATTACGATATGCGATTTGTAAAGCCTTTAGATGAAGAACTTTTGCATGAAGTTTTTGGCAAGTTCAAACACATTATTACCATAGAGGATGGAACAATTGTGGGAGGTTTTGGTTCAGCCATACTTGAGTTTATGGCCGAAAATCACTATTCATCTGAGGTAACCAGAATGGGTATGCCCGATAGGATTGTTGAGCATGGTGAGCAACATGAATTGTATGAAGAGTGTGGTTATGACGCCAAGAGTATTCATCAAATGGCGAAATCTATTTTAGGGGTTCGTGTAAAAATATAAGTTAGTTCGAATTAGCTAACTGTTGTACCTACATTTTCTCCCTGACAAACGCGAAGAAAATTTCCTTCTTTGTTCATGTCAAAAACTACTATTGGCATTTTATTTTCTTGGCAAAGTGTAATTGCCGTCATATCCATTACGCTTAAGCCTCTTGAATAAACTTCGTCGAAGCTAATTTGCTCAAATCTAGTAGCCGTAGGATCTTTTTCAGGATCCGAAGTATAAATACCGTCTACTCTGGTGCCTTTTAAAACCAGGTTTGCATCTATTTCAACAGAACGCAAGGCTGCCGCTGAGTCAGTAGTAAAGTATGGATTACCGGTACCTGCTCCAAAAATTACTACTCTGCCCTTTTCTAAATGTCTAATAGCTCTTCTACGAATAAACGGCTCTGCAATTTGTTCCATGTGAATGGCAGTAAGCAATCGGGTTTTTATGCCTAATTTTTCAAGAGCGCCCTGCAATGCCATTGAGTTAATTACGGTTGCAAGCATACCCATATAATCACCTTGAGCCCTCTCTACGAGGCCACCAGCTACTCCAGAAACACCACGGAAGATGTTGCCTCCACCAATAACAATTGCCACCTCTACACCAGCATCAGAAACGATTTTTACATCTTTTGCATATTGCTCTAAAATTTTTGGATCGATACCATATTGCATTTCACCGAGTAATGCTTCTCCGCTTAGTTTAAGTAGTACGCGTTTGTATTTCATGATGTTGATTTTAAAGTTGCTTTTTGAAATTGAAGATAATTTATTGAAACTTGAATCAAGTGCAAATTAGAATATTTAAAGTGAAAATTAAATGAGATTTATTCACTTTAAAAATCACCCCCTGAAATTGCACAAAAAAAAGGCCATCTCAAAAGAGATAGCCTTTTTATAATTTCGAATTATAATGAAATTCGTTTGAAAGAGATAACGGTTAAACCTTTTTCAATGCCATCTAACATCTGGGCAATTGACTTGCTGCTATCCTTAACGAACTCTTGGTTTAAAAGAGTTGAATCTTTGTAAAATTTACCAAGTTTTCCTTGAGCAATTTTTTCTAGCATAGCTTCTGGTTTTCCTTCGGCACGTGCTTGGTCCATACCAATTGCGATTTCACGCTCAACGATAGTAGGATCTACATCACCTTTATCTACAGCTACTGGGTTAAGAGCTGCAATTTGCATTGCCACATCTTTACCAGCCACTAAATTAGCTTCACTTGAAGCAAGGTTTAAAGAAACTAACACGCTTAATTTATTTCCAGCATGAATGTATGGAACAATGTTGGTTCCTTCTACTAATTCATACTTCACTACGTCAATTTTCTCGCCTATTTTTCCAACTTGCTCAGTAATTTTATCTGCTACTGTAAGTCCATCCATAGGAAGTGCACGTAAGGCATCTGCATTTTCAGCTTTGTTTGCTAAGGCAATTTCTGCCAATCTGTGAGTGAAGGCAACGAAATCGTCGTTTTTCGCAACGAAATCAGTTTCACAGCTTAATTGAACTATAACACCAATTTTATTGTCGGCCGAAACCTTAGCAATAATAGCTCCTTCTTTTGCATCACGATCTGCACGGTTAGCAGAAATTTTAGCACCTTTTTTACGAAGGAAATCAACTGCTCCTTCAAAATCACCGTTGGTTTCTTGTAATGCTTTTTTGCAGTCCATCATACCTGCACCAGTCATTTGGCGCAATTTGTTTACGTCTGCAGCACTAATTGTATTTGTACTCATGGGTATTTCTTTTTTTATTTTTGATTAGTAAATAAGAAAAAAAACCTCCGTTTGCCTGCTGGCGAACGGAGGTTTTTTTTATGCTTCCTCTTTCTCAGCAATTGCCTCTTTGTCGGATGTTTCTTCTTTTTCGCGCTTGCGTTCTGATAATCCTTCAACGATTGCATCAGTGATGTAGCGGGTAATCAAAGCGATTGATTTTGCTGCATCATCATTAGCAGGAATTGGAAAGTCAACTAATGTAGGATCTGAGTTCGTATCAACGATTCCAAAAGTTGGAATGTTTAACTTGGTTGCTTCTGCAACAGCGATGTGCTCACGTTTGATATCAACGATTAACAAAGCTGCAGGTAAGCGATTCAAATCTGCGATACCTCCTAACACTTTTTTCAACTTGATTTTTTCGCGATCGATCATCAAACGCTCTTTCTTGTTGATATTGGTGTAGGTTCCATCTTGGGCCAGTTTCTCTAAGGTCTGCATTTTCTTGATGCTTTTTCTTACTGTTCCGAAGTTGGTAAGCATTCCGCCTAACCAACGATCGCAAACGTAAGGCATGTTAACGCGTTTTGCCTCAGTTTCCATAATTTCTTTTGCTTGCTTCTTAGTAGCAACGTAAAGAATCTTACGACCTGACTTTACAATGTTTTTAATGGCTTGAGCGGCCTCATCCAGCTTAACAGCTGTCTTGTGTAGATCGATGAGGTGGATTCCGTTTTTTTCCATAAAAATATATGGTGCCATTTTCGGATTCCATTTACGGGTTAAGTGACCAAAGTGCACTCCCGCTTCCAGCAACTCTTCGTGCGTGATTTTTGACATATAATTAGATAAATTCTGATTAACGTTTTACGAATTGGAAACGTTTACGAGCCTTCTTTTGACCAGGCTTTTTACGTTCAACCATTCTAGGATCACGGGTTAATAAACCAGCAACCTTTAATACAGGCTTTAATTCTGCGCTGTATTTTACCAAAGCACGTGACAATGCAAGTTTGATTGCATCGGCTTGACCTGTTTGGCCACCACCATCAACATGGATAGTAGCATCAAACTGACCAACGGTATTGGTTACTTCAAAAGCCTTGGTTGCAGCAATTTGCAAGCTTAGCGTAGGGAAGTATGTTTTGTAATCTTTCTTGTTAACAACCATGTTGCCTGTACCTGCTGTAAGGTAAACACGCGCAACTGCTGTTTTTCTTCTTCCTAATGCGTTATTGATTTCCATCTCTTAGAATTTTAATTCTTTTGGTTGTTGAGCACCATGAGGATGTTCTGAACCTGCATACACATGCATGTTACGGAATAACTCAGATCCCAATTTATTTTTAGGTAACATTCCTTTTATAGCGTGTTCTACCACGTATGTTGGGCGACGTACCAATATGTTTTTTGCTATTTCTACACGCAAACCACCCGGATAACCCGAGAAGAACTTGTATTCTTTGTCATTTAACTTATTGCCAGTGAAACGAACCTTATCAGCATTGATAATGATTACGTAATCACCACAATCAGCATGCGGTGTGAATGATGGCTTATGTTTGCCACGTAAAATGTTTGCCACTTTAGATGCAAATCTTCCTAAGGTTTGTCCTTCAGCATCAATCACATACCAGTTTTTGGTTGTGCTTGCCTTATTGGCTGAAATTGTTTTGTAACTTAATGCGTCCACGCTCTTACAGTATTATTAAAGGGGTTGCAAAAATAGGGCAAGTTTTTTTAATTCACAACAAAATGTTTAAAAAATCTCCTTTCCCTGCTTTTGGGGATGCAAATGTAGGCAGAAAAAATTATAATTCAGCAACATACAATTCATTTTTCCTGTTTTATTTAGGAGTAAGAATTTGATAGAAGACAAATTAGAAGAATAATAAAGTGGTTTTTTTAGAAAAATAATTACTGTTCAATTTGAATATCGTATTTTGAAAGTAAGCCAATTACCTCTGGATATCGAAACTTTGCTTTCTTAATATTGTTTTTTTCTGGGTCGATGTTATAATTAAAGGCTGACCTAAAATCCGATTTAAACAAATTTGAATTTGTAAAAGTGGCATTCATTAGGTTGCAATTTGCGAAGACCGCCTCGCTTAAATCCGATTCACTAAAGTCAACCTCCAGCAATTCACAATCTGTGTAGCGTACTTTTTTTAATTTTCTTTGAAAAAAAGAAGTATGGTTTAAGATACACTTATTGCAAGTTATTGAAAAACCAAAGTCATTTGAATTTTCAAATTGAAGTCCAAGCATTTTGCAGGCATCAAATGTAACTGTTCTAAATGCTGTACCTTTAATAGATGCATTGCTTAAATCGCATTCTACAAAAGCACAATCAACAAAAATAAATCCACCAAAATTTAAGCTAGAGAAGTTTTGCCCAATAAATGTGCAGTTTTCATATTCTCCTCTCAGCAGTTGCGTTTGGGCTCTGAATGTTTCATTGTAAAAAAGTGCCGACATATAATATGGTTTCCTATTACCCTTGTTGGTTCTTATTAAACTTTTACAAATTTCTTATACCTATACGTACCTTGGCTATTAAAAATGATTACAATATAGGGACCTGGTCTCATGCTGTTAATTTCTGGAAGGTCGAATTGAAATGGAGCGGCAAAATTATCACTTGCTGGAAGCGTTCTTTGAATCATTGTTTTTCCAAAATAATCTAATAAATATAGTGTAGCAGGCTTGCCTGTATTTTGAACGAACGTTAACCTAAGAATATCGAAATCTGTGACAAATGTTGGTATTAAATCGAATTCAAAACCAGAACAGGGTCCCTCACTCCATGTTTGTACACCGTTTCTATACCTAGCATCACAGTCGTGCCTATAAGTAATCCCATCACATCCACAAACAGGCCTATACGTTGGATCAGGACATGGGAAGCCAGGTGAGATATTAAGCGGATCAATGCATTGCGCATGAATATTGAATGCAAGTAAAAGCATCAAAATGTGCAAGGCTATTTTACTAAAGGCATTTATCATTATTGTTGTTCATTTATAGGCCAACTAAAATAGAATTTAGTTCCTTTGCCTTTCTCACTTTCAATCCAAACTTTTCCCCCTTTGTCTTCAACCATTTTTTTAACAATAGCCAAGCCAACGCCGGTGCTTTCAAAAGTATCTCTTGCTTGCAAGGTTTGGAATATGACAAACACTTTTTCATGAAACTCTTTCTCAATTCCTGGTCCGTTATCTGCCACACAGAATTCATAAAAACCTTCATTCTTTTTATAACTTACATCAACAGTTGGTTCAGGGCTATTATTATATTTAAGCGCGTTGCTGATATAGTTAGCAAAGACTTGTTCAATGGCAATTTTTTCTGTATTAAGTTCTGGCAAATCTTGTTGGAGGGTAATTTTAAACTTTTCATCTGGGGCTAGGTTATTAATCAATTCTTCTAGCGTTGGTTTCAAATGAAACGAGGCAGTTTCATGTTTAATCCTTCCAGCTCTTGAGTATTGCAAAATACCATCAATTAAGCCTTCCATTCTCTTAACCCTTTTTCTCATTAAGTCGAGGTTATTCTTGGTATCGGCTTCCATTTTTCCTTCAAGGTCTTCCTCAATCCAAAGGCTTAAATTATTTATACCACGTAATGGAGCTTTTAAATCATGTGAAACTACATAGGCAAATTGGTCTAATTCTTTGTTTTTCTTTTCGAGTTCCTCGGTATATTGTGCCATTAACCTAGTGGCCTCTTTATCTTGCGTTATATCTTGAAAAATACCTCTAATTGAAACAACTTTTCCTTTTTCTAAAAACGGTATTCCCCTTGTTTTAACATCAATCACTTTTTTGCCTTTTGTCACCAACTGAGCCTCCAATTCAAATTCTTCGTGATGCTCTATTGAATTTAAAAATGCATGAATTACATCCTCCCTTGTTTTGGGAGTAAACAAGCTATAGGTTTCATTTAAGGTAGGTTGTTCATTGGAAGGAATTTCGCAGAGTGAAAACATTTCTTTAGACCATACAATGGTTTTTTCTTTTACATCTATCTCCCATCCTCCAACTTTTGCTAAATGTTGTGCCTCCTCTAAATCCTCCTGCTGCTTCAAAAGTTTTTGTTGAATGAGAGTAGCTTCTGTAACATCAGAATTTACTCCAATCATTCGATAGGGTTTATTTTCATTGTCCCTAAATGTTTTGGATACAGCACTTATATATTTAACATTTCCGTTTTCAGAAACAATTCTAAATACATCTTTGTAATTGTAATTGTTCTCAATTGCCTTTTCAATTTCCTTACCCACTCTCTCCTTGTCTTCGGGGTGTAGTGTTTGCTCAAAGGCATCGTAATCGCTTGTGAAGCTATTAGGATCAACCCCAAAAATAACATACATGCTTGGGTCCCAAATAAGTTTATTACTTTGGAGATTCCAATCCCAAATTCCTAGGTTTGCTGAAGAGGTTGCTAGTTTCAGGCGCTCCTCACTTTCTTTTGTTTTTTCTTCGGCCTCTTTTCTATTGGTAATATCTATACCAAACCCAATGATTGTTGTGATTTCATTATTTACATCGAGAATTGGATAAAATCGCCTTAACATCCAAATTTGTCTGCCATTTTCTAAGCTCAATTTTTCTTCAAATTCGAGTTGTTCTTTATCATTTAAAACAACTTCAAAGATTTTTCTTCTGTCATTTGCTGTATGAATTGGCCTATGAAACTGAATTGCATATTCAAAATCATCGTGTCCAATAATCCATTTTCTTTTAATTGGATCTTTAATGGCCAGTTCATTTACAAATAAATACTTGTGATTTTTGTCATATACAACAACATCGGTTGGGATTTTATTTAGTACATTTTCATAGAAAATTTTCAGATTTTTTACTTCCTCTTCAGCCTTTTTACGTTCAGTTATATCTCTAATAGCTGCTACGATATAGCCTTTGTTTTCAATGTTTACATATTTAACATTTGCCTCAACAGGAAACTCGGTACCATCTCTTCTTATATTTATTCCTTCAACCAATTGATTTCCGTTATACTTTGTTTCATTGTAATGGGTTTGCCATGTTTTTAAATCCCCAAATGATTTTTCCATATTGGTAATGGAAGATCCAATTAGATCATCCTTTGCCAATCCCATATTGCGTGCATGCGCTTCATTTACATATATTAGATTTCCTTGATAGTCTGCAACAGAAATAGCGTCACTTATCTGATCTGCAATTTTGTTGTATAATAGAATTTGTTTCTCTCTATCTTTTAATTCGGTTATATCGGTGATAATTCCGATGAGAAAAATTTCATTTTTGTTTTCAAATATTGTTTTCTTTACCAATAAGATTTTTTCTTCACCAGTGTTTGTGATGAAAACCACCTCTTTTACATTTTCTTTTCTTGAGCTAAAGAGTTCTTCGTCTAATTCAATGAATTTTTGTGCCTCAACTTTGTTAATGAATGCAGTATCTTTATTGCCTATAATGCTGGTTTTTGGAGTCCCTGTTAATTCTGTATAGGCATTGTTTACCATGATCCATTCATGTTCACGGTTTTTTACAAACATTGGATTTGGAATAGACTCCACAATTTCGTTTAAGAAATTATGTGAATTGGCTATTTCATTTTGAGCATCCTTTAGTTTGGTAATATCCCTAGCTATTGCCTGAATTCCTCTTTCTTTTTTATCGGTTTGTATTAACTGTACATTTTGTCCAATCCATGCAGTCTTTCCACTTTTAGTGGTAATAGGAAATTCGTTATAGGTTACAGAGTTCTCCTCTGTTGATTGCATTTTATAAAAGCTAGCAACTTTCTTTTTATGATTAGGCTGAACCAAATCCAAGAAGTTCATTTTAAGTAGCTCTTGAGTAGAATAACCCGTAATATTTGTTGCAATATCATTTACATAAGTAAAGTTTCCTTTTGGGTCTGTATAATAGAAAATATCTGTTGCTGATTCTATCAAGAGGCGAAACTTTTCTTCACTATCTTTTAACTTAATTTCCGACTCGTTTCTTTCAAAAGCGGAGGCAAGATTCCCCACAAAATTCTTCAGAATTTGCTCATAATTATCATCCCAATAATGGTTGTCATCTTTATCGTCTAAGGCGAGAAATCCCCATAGAGAATCTAGAATAAAAATGGGTAATATAAATATGCTTTCTAAATCATCTTCTAAAAGTCTCTTTTGCTCTTTTTCTGGTAAATCCCTTACTTTGCCTTTTATCGTTTTTTTATCAGATAAAAGTTCCTTCCATCTTTCAAGTCCTAGTTCTTCAAAACCCAAGTTTTGAAGCAATTCCTGATCAATGATTATTGAAGAATCATCCTTGTTCCAAACAAATTTTTCATCAAAGGTGTTAGCATGAATTTGATTTTTAAAAATATGCACGCGATGCACATTAAATGCATTTCCTATGATATCTATTGCCTTGCCAACGGCCTTATTGAAATCTGAGTTGGCCAGTAATTCGCCTGATGCATTATTAATAGCCCTTAAAAGTTTATCGTTTTCTTTGAGTTTGTTTTCTACAACTTTTCTTTCTGTTACATCAGCTTCAATCGCTATAAAACCCATGTGTTTACCATTGTCCATCATGGGGGTAATGGAAATGGATATCCAATAAGGATCACCAGATTTTGTATAATTTAATATTTCACCATTAAACGGGGCCACATTTTTAATACAATTGGATATTTGGCGAATGGTTTCTTTCTGGGTGTTTTTTCCTTGAAGTAATTGACCTGGTTTTTTACCAATTACTTCTGAAGTTTTATATTGTGTAATTCTTTCAAATCCCTCATTTGCCCATATGGTAATGCCACGTGTATCGGTAATGATAACCGCATTTTGCGTTTTTTGTGCAACTAGAGCTAAGGTTTTTATTTCCTCCTCAATCTTTTTTCTGTTGGTGATTTCAAACCTGATGGAAAGATATTGATAAGGTACGCCTTTGTCGTTTAAAAAGGGAATGATTGTTGAATCTACCCAATAGATGGAACCATTCTTAGTTCTATTGCAAATTTCACCTTGCCATATTCGCCCCAAACTAATGATACTCCACATATTTTCAAAGAATGCTTTGGAGTGAAACCCGCTGTTTATGATGCTGTGATTTTGCCCAACCAGCTCACCCAGTGTATAGCCAGATACCTTACAGAAGTTCTCATTTGCCAAGAGAATATCTGCTTTGGCATCTGTTAGAGAAACCAATGCTGCACTATCAATTGCGTTCTTAAAATTACTTAACTCCTTAAATGATTCTTTTGAACTTAACTCTAAAATTCTCTCTAACTTGTCGTAATCATCCTGAAAACTTTGATAACTTTCATCAATAATATTTAGCAATGGATTGATGTCGCCAATTTCAGGGATAATTTCACCAAACAGCTTTTTTAATTGCCTTTTTAATAATCTATGCATGGTCAATCGATATTAAGATGTAACCTAATTTTCTCTAATAGAAATTTGTTGTCACAATGTTTAAGTAGAAAATCATTCATTCCAGCCTTACTAATTTCTTCGTTTACATGGGGATTACAATCTGTTGTAATGGCAATGATTGGAATTTCAGATTTTGATCCATCAAGCTGTCTAATTTTCATTGTAGCTTCTATGCCCCCCATAATAGGCATGTTTAAATCCATTAGGATAAGGTCAAAATCGTTTTTTTCTATCATTTTTAAGGCTTCTCTTCCATTGTTGCTAATGGTTACTAAGGCCTTTAAGGATGATAAATTCTGCCTGTAAACAGTTTGGTTTATCATGTCGTCATCAACTACCAGAATTTGCAATCCTTGTAACGAATCTTCCTGAATATTTTCTTGCTGTACAATAGAGAGTTTTCGGTCCAAAATAGTCTATATTTTATTGTGAAAAGAAATACCTATACTTCCTTAAAAGTTGTAACGGTCATGGTTTGATTATGCAATTTGCACTCAACTTCACCAGAAAAGGGTGAAATCTCTCCATAGGAATAAAACCCACTTAAAACTGTGCTATTACCTAAAACTTCAGAAACGGCCTCAACCTCTTCTTCAACTAATTGTTTTAATACCAACTTTCTGCCTACACAGCTAATTAAGATAGCTAGTTCTGGGTCTTTGTTCTCATCTTCCAGCAAGGTAGATTTGGCAGCACCTGTAGCTCCTTCAATTAATCTGTCAAAGTTTGCCTTCATAAGTCTAACATATCCACCTTCGGGTATATCACCTGCAAAGGTAAGTGATTGCGCATTTTCATCTATAGCAAGAATGGTTCTAACTACAGGTTTTGCATTTTCTTCCGACCTCAAATTTAATGGAAATAATAGTCCACTTGCTGGTAAGTCTTTAGCATAGTCACCCAAGAAAGATTTATAAAGCTCTAAAGCAGGTTTTCCATCTAATTCATATAGCACATTGTCTATTGACTTTGTAACCAATCTCTCAATTCCAAAACTATCCCAGCCACCCAAACTTCCAAATGAAACATTTAAATGATCACCATAAAAACCAACCGCTGAAACAAGATTTTTCTCTGCTTCCCCATTGCTATTTAAAATATAAGTTTCATTAAAATTTGCACCATCTCCAGCTAATCCTCCAGTGGCAGATACATGGCTGGGCAGTGCTGCCCTTATGCCTCTTACAAGCTCAGATCCATTGATGTTTAAGCCCTCACTCATAATGAAAACATGTTTCAAGTTTTCTTTATCAAGTTTGGAAACTAATTCACGACCAAAGTCCATACTTAGCTTTGCATCTGTGATAGTTGTGCTTGAATATTTAATTTTTGTTTTTTCAAACTCAATGATGGTTGCTACTACAGTATCATCGTTTACATGAGTGTTATAGATTTCGCCCGAAGAGGTTCCACCCACATAAACTGCATTGGGATAATGACTTTTTAAATCATGAACCGCCTCGTTTGATTTTATCAATTTGGTTGATCCAAATACCAAAATTAAACTGGGGTTGGTGATAGAAGAGTTATTAATTTGGGGAACCCAACCTTCACCACTTCTGTAAATTGTTTGATGTATTTTCATAAGTTGTAATTTATCAAAGCAAGATACATTTTATGTATTATAATGCCAATTAGTTTCTGTTATATATCTTCGTGCTTGTATGGATAATAAATTATTTTACATCATAAGGCATGGTGAAACAGATTTTAATAGACAAGGAATTGTTCAGGGCAGCGGCGTAGATAGCCCTTTAAATGAAAAGGGAGTTCTTCAATCAAAAAGGTTTTATGATTATTATAAAGGCATTCATTTTAAGAAAATTTATACATCCAATCTCATTAGAACTCAACAAAGTGTGCTGCCATTTATTGAGGCTGGTAAACCTTATTCCAAATCGGCTTCTTTAAACGAAATTTCATGGGGAATTTTTGAGGGAAAACCTCAAAATGAAGAGGAGCGTAAAGCCTATTGGGATGTGGTAAATTCCTGGAATGAAGGAAATTACCATGCCAAAATAAGAAATGGTGAAAGTGCACATGAATTACAAGCTAGGCAACTCCCATTTATTCAATACCTAAAGTCGCAACCAGAAGAATGTGTTCTTATTTCTATGCATGGAAGAGCCCTAAAAAGCTTCTTATGCACTTTATTAAATAGACCTTTAAGTGAAATGGATAGATTTGAACACTCAAATCTATGCTTATATATTCTTGAATTTGATGGAGAAGATTTCTCTATTTTAAAGCACAAAGATACCTCGCATTTAGAGTAAGCTCACCCGATGAACGGGACTAAACTCTTGAAAAAAAAGGCTGCCTCAAAACGAATTTGAAGCAGCCTTTTTCAATATAATTATCTTAATATTTCTCTCGAAATAACAATCCTATTTACCTCACTTGTACCTTCGTAAATTTGGGTAATTTTAGCATCACGCATTAAACGCTCTACATGGTACTCTTTTACAAATCCATATCCACCATGTACTTGAACCGCTTCTGTGGTTACCCACATGGCAGTTTCAGAAGCAAATACTTTAGCCATAGAGCTTGCCAAGACATAATCTTTTCCACTGTCTTTTAATGCTGCTGCTTTCAATACCAGTAACCTTGCAGCTTCAATTTGGGTGGCCATATCCGCCAACTTAAACTGTATAGCTTGATGGTGCATAATTTCTTTGCCAAAAGCTTTACGTTCTTTAGAATATTTAACGGCAAGTTCATAAGCACCACTCGCAATTCCCAAGGCTTGAGCAGCAATTCCTATTCTTCCTCCAGCCAATACCTTCATCGCAAATTTAAAGCCAAAGCCATCCTCTCCAATTCTGTTTTCCTTTGGTACTTTTACATCTTGAAACATGATTGAATGTGTATCGCTTCCACGAATACCCATTTTATCTTCTTTTTTGCCTACAGTAACACCAGGCCAGTTTTTTTCAACAATAAAGGCGTTAATTCCTTTGTGGCCCTTTTCTACATGTGTTTGAGCTATCACTAAATAATAAGTGCCAGAATTACCATTGGTAATCCAGTTTTTAGTGCCATTCATTAAGTAGTAATCGCCCTTATCTTCTGCAGTTGTGCGCTGAGACGTTGCATCACTACCAGCCTCTGGTTCAGACAAAAGAAAAGCGCCGTGCACCGCTCCACTAGCCATAGGAACCAAATATTTTTGTTTTTGTTCTTCCGAACCATAGGTTTCTAAACCCCAACATACCAAAGAATTGTTTACAGAAACTACCACCGAAGCCGAGGCATCAATTTTAGAAAGTTCTTCCATGGCCAATACATAAGAAATGGTGTCCATGCCAGACCCACCATATTTAGGATCAACCATGATTCCTAAAAATCCCAGTTCTCCCAATTTTTTAATTTGTTCTGCAGGAAATTTTTGCTCATTGTCGCGCTCAATTACTCCAGGTAAAAGTTCAGTTTGTGCAAAATCGCGTGCGGCTTGTTGAACATTTAAATGCTCTTCTGTAAATTCAAAGTTCATAATCTGTGATTTAGTTTGGCGAATATATTAATTGCCCAAACATAAAACAATCCAAAAATGAATGATTTTGTTTAGGATAATTTTATTTTGTTTTCAATGGCACTGGTAGAATATCCCGCAATAAAGTCAATGGTTTTTACCTCTCCACCTTTTGCTTTAACAATATCATACCCCACAATGTTTTCGGGCTGGTAGTCGCTTCCTTTTACTAAAACATCGGGCTGAACCAAACCAATTAGGCGGTAAGGAGTGGGTTCTTCAAACAATATTACGGCATCCACAAATCCAAGCGAGGCAACAATTTGCAACCTAGAATTTTCGTCCTGTATGGGTCTATGAATACCTTTCAATTTACTTACCGAGGCATCTGTATTGATGCCCACCACCAACATTTCACCCAAATCAGCAGCTTTGGCAAGATAATCTACATGACCTTTATGCAAAATATCAAAACAGCCGTTTGTAAAAACTACCTTTTTACCAAACTCTGCCCATTCTGCTATTTTGATTGGCAATGTTTCCCAAGTAAAAATCTTTTCTAGAACCTGCTTATGCTTGCTCATTGATTTTCTTTTTTTGCTGCGCCACTACCAATACAGATGCAATTGCACCCAAAATAAGCAACACAATCATTTGAATTCCATGAACCATGGTTGCATAAGCAATTCCATCTTCCTTAGCTACCCCAAATAACAACAAAGATTGCATGACGAAAAAGTGATAAGTGCCAGCCCCAGCGCCAGGTGCGGGTAATACTACCCCTATGGTACCAATGGCAAAAACAATTAAACAATCTGCAAAACTCAAGTGAGAAGTAGATTCCATGGCAAACAAACAGAAATACATCATTAAAATGTATCCAACCCAAATGGCAATCGATAACAAGACAAATTGCACAGGGTTTCTAACATGTCTAATGCTTAATAAACCGTCGCCAAATCCTTGGATCAGCTCAAAAATCCTTAAAAAAAGTTTGGTCTGAACCAAGCGCTTTCTCATGGCAAAAACCACAATCCCAAACAATACAAAAATTCCAAGTACTATTGATTTCCAAGTGATTCCCTCATTTGAAGCACTTCCATCAGCACTAGAAACCGTTTCGGTAATAAAATTACTTATCAAATCAAATTGCATTAAAAAGATGACCCCTAAAATGATCACCAACAACGCCATATCCACAATCCTCTCTGTAACAACAGTCCCCAAAGATTTTTCTACAGGAACATCGTCTGTTTTGCTCAAGGCGGCACATCTCGAAATCTCCCCTGCTCTAGGAATGATATAATTCATCATATACCCAACCAAAACAGCATAGAAACTATGGGTAGTGCTTATTTTGAAATGCAAAGCTTCATAGAGCTGGGTGGCTCGGTATGCCCTTATCCAGTGACTTATTATAGAAATAAGTACTCCAACCAATAGCCAACTTATTTTAGCAGAAGCCATTTTACTGAAGAGCTCATTCCAATTGGTATCTTTAAATACAAAAAACAAAAATCCGGCTCCAATGGCCATGATTATTCCGTATTGAATGAACTTTTTCAAAGCTTCTAATGAGTTAATTTGTTGTTGTGATCAGGATAAATAGCAATGGGTTTGTATTTCTTTGCCTCTTCAAATTCCATTAAACAATAGGAAATGATAATAACCGAATCTCCAGTGGCAGCTTTTCTAGCAGCCGGGCCATTCAAGCAAATCATGCCAGTTCCACGGTCTCCCTTAATTACATAGGTTTCTAAGCGTTCACCATTGTTAATGTTTACTACTTGTACCTTTTCATTTTCAATCATATTTGCGGCATCCATTAAATCCTCGTCAATGGTAATGCTTCCTACATAATGTAATTCGGTTTGTGTAACCTTTACACGATGTATTTTCGACTTTAACAGTTGTATTTGCATAGTTATTTTAGCCCTGCAAAAGTAGGTAAAAAGCTCAATCCCACAAATTTTATAGGTATAATGCCCTAATTGGAGCTTTTTCAGACATTTTTTTGTCGTGTCAAAAAACAGTCACAATGTTACATTGTGACTTTTGTCAGCCCTTAATTGCCCATTTAGCAAGTTCTTTGTTCTCCTAAAACCTAAATTCTTTATGAAGAAAATACTACTTTTTTTGTTTGTTACTATTGTATCATTCAATTCCTTTTCGCAAACTACCGATAGCGTTACCATGCTACCTGGAAATGCCTTAGATGTATATTATAACTTGTCTACTGGGCACAAAGACACAGTTAGAAACAACAATTGGCATATTGCTTTTTCTGTTCGCAAGGCACAACCACCTTTAAAAACCATGCAAGCAGCCACTGTTTTAGTTAACGATGGTCGCGGTGTAGATGTGTTTAGATCTAACAAAACCGTTGCCGATTGGAACAATTTTGACACTGCAGGTTGGGCAAAATGGCCACAAACTGTTAACAGCGACAGTACTTGGGATGTAGGTGCTTTAAACAAGATTAGAAATTTTAGCAATCCTTTCGATTATGGCTGGGGCGAATATGATATGGCCAGCAAAGATGTAACAGGAAATCAAATTTGGATAATGGCAATTTCTGTTTCTCCAAATCCTAATGCACCCAAAATGTTGAAGAAATTTGCCGTTCAAAGAATCGTTTATGATACCATGTGGGTCTTTACTTTTTCAAACATAGATGGAACAGATAGCAATACTGTTACCATTAAGAAAACAGATTTTGGAAACAAGTTATTTGCATACTACAATATTTTAAGTAAAACAGTTATCGATAGAGAACCTGCCTTAAACACTTGGGATATCCTTTTTACTCGTTACAAAGCTTTGGTAACCTTATACGGACAAACCTTAATGTATCCAGTGATGGGTGTTTTGCATAATCCAATAGCAACAGCGGCCAAGTACGTGGGGCCAGATGCCAAAACTATTATTCCAGATTCTAGCCTTAGGTTCAAAACGAATATTAACCAATTGGGTTGGGATTGGAAATACATCACAACCACACCTGGTAGTTGGCCAATTCGCGATTCTGTGTCTTACGTTGTTAAAACGGGAATGAACAGTTATTATAGAATCTACTTTACAAGTTATTATTCGGATCAAACCAGACAAAACATTACTTTTAATAAAACATTTTACAGTGTACTTACTGGCACAGAATCTGTTAGTCAAGGATTACAAAGCTTGTTGCTTTTTCCTAATCCGGCAAACGAGTGGGTTAATCTTGAGTTAAATTTAAACTCAACTGTTTCAAATTTAACTATTGAAATTATGGATATTACTGGAAGAGTGATTAAGACTGAAAAACACCAAGCATCTAAAGGAGTATTTAGTGCACAAATTGAAACCAATTCTTTGCAATCTGGGGTGTATTTTTTAAGTGTTTCTGGAAATGGAAATAGGGTTTCTAAGAAGTTTATCGTTAACTAAATTGGTTTTGAAGTCACATTTTCCTTTTAAGTTTCCACTCATAATTTTGATGATTTTATTTTTGGGTGTGCAATCATTGCACGCCCAAAAATTAGACTCACTTCAAAATTTAGATGAATTGGTAGTTACCGGACAGTACGAAGCGCATAGCTTAAGTAAATCGGTTCTTAAGGTAAGAGTGATAGATACTAAACGTATTGAAAAGCAAGGTGCATTTAACTTGCAACAAGTGCTTACAAACGAGTTAAATGTAAGAATTATTCAAGACCCTGTTTTAGGAAGTAATATTCAATTGCAGGGAGTTGGAGGTAATAATATAAAAATTTTAATAGACGGAGTGCCGGTTGTAGGAAGAGAGAATGGGAGTGTTGATTTGTCGCAGGTAAACCTACAAAATGTAGACAGAATAGAGTTGGTGGAAGGGCCCATGAGTGTGAATTTTGGTACAGATGCTTTGGGCGGAGTAATTAATATTATAACCAAAAAACAAACCCAATCATCCAGCACTGCAAGATTGGGAGCCTATGCAGAAAGCATTGGTCAGTACAATATAGATTTGAGTTTGGGTAGGGCAAATGAAAAATACAGTGTTTTAGTGAGTGGTGGTAGAAATTTTTTCACAGGTTATAGCGAAGATCCAGAAAGCAGAAATAAGCTATGGAAACCAAGAACACAATACAATGCCGACATTACCTTATCAAAGTTTATTAAGAATGGTACTTTGCGTTGGAGCAACCAGTATTTTCATGAGAAAGTAACTGATAAGGGAGTTCCAAATATTGATTGGAGTCAGGCAATGGCCATTGATAAATATTATAATACTTCTCGTTTTTCTTCTAGTTTTTTTTACGACCAAAAGCATGAAGCCAAAAGAAATATCAATGTAATAGCCGCATATAATTTTTATCAAAGAAGATACAATACCTATGTAAAAGACCTTGTTGCATTAGAGGAAGAGCTAGTACCATCTGCATTTGAGCACGATACCAATTGGTTTCACCAAGTGATGAGCAGAGGCACCTACTCAAATGTTGCCTTTTCAAAGAAGTTGGGTTATCAATTAGGATATGAGTTAAACCATGAATTAACCTATGGCTCAAGAATAGAAGGAAGTCAACAAAACATGGGCGATTATAACCTATTCAGCAGCGCAGAATGGAAGCCATGGAAGAATTTTTTAATCAGGCCTGCAGTTAGATTTATATATCATACGAGTTATAAAGCACCCATAGTGCCATCTATTAATTTTAAATACGATTTTTCTGAGAATTGGCTCTTAAGAGGTTCCTATGCTAAAGGCTTTAGGGCTCCAAGTTTAAAGGAATTACACTTGCAATTTGTGGATGCTGCGCATAACATTAAAGGTAATGAAAATCTTATCGCAGAAACATCAGATAATCTGCAATTGGTATTGTCATATACCTTTAAAAGAGAGAGCAGAATATTTCGGTTCGAACCGACCCTTTTTTACAACCATATAGAAAATATGATAGATTTTGCTAGGGTTGGAGATGCTACCGCTGTGCAATTTCAGTATGTAAATATCAATACCTTTTCTAGCTTTGGTAGTTCTTTGGTGGTTGAATACAGAACCATTCCTTACCAAGTTTCATTGGGATATGCTGTAACTGGAAGAAAGAATATATTATCTGGATTTAATGAAACAGATGATGTGTTTTTTAATCAAGAATATAGGTTAAACCTAGGCTATAGCATTGTAAAGTATGGTTTAAATTTGAGTCTTTTCACCAAGTTGAATGGTAAGTTGCAGATGTACCAATATAATTACTTAAACAATAATGTTTCGGTAAGTTATATTGATCCATTTACCCTAATGGACTTTACCCTAAATAAGTCGTTTTATAAAAACAAAATATCTATAACAGCAGGTGTCAAAAATTTGTTCAATATTGTTAATGTGAGTGCAAGTCTTGTTGGAGGTCCGCATTCATCAGCGAGCAGCTCAGCCTCTACTGGCTTGGGAAGGTCTGCTTTTATAGGCGTAAAATATAGTTTCTTTTAATGTTTAAGGTGTGAGAGAATTATTAAATAAAATATGGATTGGTTTGCTATTTGCTTTGTTCTTTACTTCATGTGAGAAGGAAGAGACTGCAATAGTTTTACCTACTCGTCCCATAGATGCGATTTCTATTTTACAAGTACCACTTGGCGAAAATTATGAGGACCAAGTCTACATTAATTTTATGGATTCAAACATAGAAAAGTCTCGTGTTAAAAATGCATCATGGGATTTGGCATTTGATTGCAATCCTCAAGCAAATCGTATCATGATAAATGGAGGAAAAGGGGTGCTCATTTCTGTTGTGGGTAAAAGAGATTTTCTAAAAAGCATAAATATCAATGAACTTAAATGGCGTTGGGATGAATCTTCCGGTGGAGATTCAATTGCATTAAGAAATTGGTGTAATCCGTTTGATGGAAAAAGTTTAGATTCCATCTATATCATCGATAGAGGCATCGAAAGCACTCCTGCTGGCAGGTATTTTCAGTTTAAGTTAAGCAGAACCATGGGAGGGCAATATGGTATTTCAGTTGCTGATTTATCTGGCCATTTGTTAAAAGTAGTTGATATTGAAAAGGTACCTTATAAGAATCAAGTATATTTTGATTTTACTACCCTTTCTTCAAGAAACTTCGAACCCAATAACAATGATTGGCAATTCTGTTTTTTAAGATGCAGGTGGATTTATTATGAGTTTAATCCTCCTTTATTGTATACGGTTACAGGTATTCATATTAATCCGAAAACAGTAACAGTAGCAATTGATAGCACTTTAAAATTTGAATCCATCAATAAAAAATCAGTACAGAATTTGGTTTATAAATATAAAAGGGATGTGATAGGCTTTGAATGGAAGTTATACGATTTTAACCAAGGAAGATATACCACCAGAAAGTATGTTAGCTATATTTTTAAAAGCCAAGGGCCAAACCCTGTTTATTACAAATTAAGATTTACAGATTACTATAGCAAGCAAGGTGTAAAAGGTGCGCCTAGGTTCGAAGTTTCACCATTAAATTAGACTCACTTTACAATTAAATAATTATAAATTATGTTAACTAGATCATTTTTATTCTTACTCGGAATTTTATTTACTTCATCATTGTTTGCTCAAAACAATGAGTCGCATTTACAGAACATTAAACAAATAACATTTGGTGGTGATAACGCTGAAGCTTATTGGAGTTTCGATAATCATAAAATTAGTTTCCAAAGTAATAACAAGAAGTGGGGATTAAGTTGTGATCAGATTTTTATGATGGATTTGAGGAAAAATAACGATACTTCAAAAATCCCTCAATTGATTAGTACTGGAGGAGGTAGAACTACTTGTAGTTATTATATGCCAAATAACAAGGATATTTTGTTTGCTTCCACCCACCATGCTAATAAAAATTGTCCTGCCGACCCGCCACCTTCTAAGAGGTATTTATGGGCAATTTATCCTGAGTTTGATATTTTTATTTCGAATGAAAAAGGAAAAATAATTAAGCAATTAACCAATGAGCCTGGCTATGATGCGGAGGCAACAGTAAGTCCAAAAGGCGATAAGATTGTATTTACAAGTACTAGAAATGGAGATTTGGATTTATACCTCATGGATATTGATGGAAAGAATGTGAAGCAAATTACATTTGGTTTGGGGTATGATGGTGGAGCATTCTTTTCTCCAGATGGAACCAAATTGGTTTTTAGGGCTTCTAGGCCAACAGCTGAGGCTGAGGTAGCAGATTATAAGGATTTATTGTCTAAAGGATTGGTTGCGCCAACCAATATGGAGATTTACACTTGTAATATAGATGGTAGCGATTTAAAACAAGTTACACAGTTAGGAAAGGCTAATTGGGCTCCGTTTTATCACCCATCTTCAAACAAGATTATTTTTAGTTCAAACCATCACAGTGAGAAGGGCTATGATTTTCAATTGTACCTCATAAATGTGGATGGAACAGGCTTGGAAAGAGTAACTCAAACAAGTTTGTTTAATGCTTTTCCTATGTTTTCGCCGGATGGCAAAAAGTTAATTTTCTCGAGCAACCGTAACAATGGCGGAACAAGAGATACTAACTTGTTTGTGGCCGAATGGAAGGATTAGGCCGTAGCTTTTGATATTAGGTCCCAGCTGTGGTCTCCTAGAAGCTTTACCGTTGCTACAAAATTCCCCATTGCTTTGCTTTGTCCCCATTCTTGCGGACCAATAAGCGACATTTTGTAATGGTCGTCTTTTTCGTACAGGTGGTATGTTTGGCCAATAACAGGTTGAAAGCGCATGTCAGATTCATAAATTCGTTCTGATACTTTTAGCCTGTTTTCAATTTCTCTAACCTGTTCCATGATTAAATCGGCTTGTTTCTTTAACATAGCCATTTCTTGGTTGGCATAGTGGTGCATTGCTTCTACCGCATTTGCCCTTATCATGCCTTTATCTTGAGGTTTAATTACTGGTGAACCTAGGTTTAAAGGAATTGGGGATAAACTTGCAGGGCCAATGTAGCTTCCATCTTCATCGAGCATTTTGTTTTCGGTTGTCATGTCTTTATAAACCTTTATTGGTGTGCTTTGTTTTAATGACAATTGAGTTTACTGTCAAAAATTATTTTGAATGAGTTATTGGTTCAGACAAACAAAATTAATGAAACTACGTTATAAGGGATAGGAATTATTGAGATTCCTTATCTTTGTATCACTATGAATTTAACAGTAGAAATAGACAATAATTCGGGCTTTTGTTTTGGGGTAGTATTTGCTATTCAAATGGCAGAAGATATTTTAGATGAAGATGGTCATTTGTATTGTTTGGGTGATATAGTTCACAATGATGAGGAAGTGGCCAGATTAAGGGCAAAGGGGCTAGAAATAATAGACCACGATAGGTTTAATGAACTGAGAGATACCAAAGTTTTAATTAGAGCGCATGGTGAGCCACCTGAGACTTATAAGTTGGCCATGGAAAATGGCATTGAGTTGGTTGATGCCAGTTGTCCTGTGGTTTTAAAACTGCAACACCGCGTGAGAGATGCCTATAATCGTGATGAAAAAATTCTTATATATGGAAAGCATGGGCATGCCGAAGTAAAGGGTTTAGTAGGGCAAACAGGTGGTGAGGCTATTGTTATTGAATCTTTTGACGAGTTAAACAATTATGAATTACCTAAAAAGATCCAGTTGTTTAGTCAGACCACTAAAAGAACCAAGAATTTATATGCCTTGAAGGAAAAATTAGAGAATCAAGGAATAGAAGTTAATTTTAATGATACTTTGTGCAGACAGGTAAGCAATAGAGATATTCAATTAAGAGATTTTGCAAAGCGTTTCAATAAAGTTGTTTTTGTGGCAGGATTAAAATCTAGCAATGGAAAGGTGCTTTTTGATGTTTGTAAGGAAAATAATCCAAATACTTTCTTTGTAAGCAGCAAAGAAGAAATTGATGCTACTTGGTTTAATGAGGGGGATACTGTAGGTATTTGTGGTGCCACTTCTACGCCTCAATGGCAAATGGAAGAAGTAAGGGATTTTTTACAAAAAATTTAATTTTTGATTTATAACGAACTTGTTTAATTGAATTTTAATTGACAAATTGCTCTCAGAGAAATACAATAACCCAAACGAATGAAAAAATACTTTTATACCATCTTTTTTTTAGCCTTTACTGGGGTTTTAATTTATAGCTTATCAGAGGCTAATGCGACTAAAATGAAAAAAGTAGGAATGGAAGCATACAAATCATTTTATGATTTGAAGATAAATTCTTTAGATGGCAAGTCTACCATCTCTATGAAGGATTTTAAGGGAAAGTATGTATTGTGTGTGAATGTAGCCAGTGAGTGTGGATACACAAAACAGTATGCTGGTTTGCAAGAACTTTCAAAAAAGTATGGTAATAAATTGGTGGTGATAGGTTTTCCTTGCAATCAATTTTTAGGGCAAGAGCCAGGAACTGCGGAAGAAATTAAAACCTTTTGCGAAAAGAAGTATGGTGTTACCTTTATACTAAGCGAGAAGATAGATGTTAAGGGTGCTAATGCGCATCCAATTTATAAATGGTTAACCCTAAAGGAATTCAATGGAGCAGAAGATGTTACCATCAAATGGAATTTCAATAAAATCCTTATTGATCAAAACGGCAAATGGGTTAAATATTTTGGATCTTCAACAGAACCAATGAGTAACGAAATAACTCAGCTTATTAAGTAATTTATTAAACTCCTCTGAAGTTTGATAAATTCATTTTAATACCTAAAAATATGTCCACTCCTTTTATTTTTCTAATACCAACCATTTCTAGAAAGTGATTGGTACCCATATAAAACGGGCCATATCTAAAATTTAGACCCATTACAGGATATTGGTACTCTATTAAACTTATGGGTAAACCTATTTCAAACATTTGTTTTTCGTACCTAGCAGAGAGGCTAAGAATGTTTGGAGCGTGAAGCATGATGGTGTTCGGAATAGTTACCCTTTGGGAGCCAGAAAGGTTAAAATAAATATTGTATTTAAAATTATAATCGAACTGGAAATTGATTCTTGTTGCTGTATAATTTGTGAAATTGTCTTCTAATGTAAAGGTTGTTCCAGGGTTTCCAGAGTAATTGTACCTTAGTTCGCGATCGAGGGCAAAAACACCCAAATAAAGAGCTTGATCCAAGTTTTTTGAAGGACCATATGTATTTTCATATTTGGTAGATACGGTTTGATTATTGAATTTTATGAAACCAATATCCATTAATGAAACACCCATTCTCCATTTGTAATCTTGGTATTCTCTTATTTTTCCACCAAATCTAATATTAGGACAAACGGTGATTCTTGTTGGTCTGGATTTCTTTTTTCTAAGGTAAGTATATCCTATGTCGAACGCAAAACCTTTCCCCCTTGATTCTAAAAGCTCACCCAATTCTGAAGTTTTGGTAGCTGCATAATTATAAACAAAATTTCCGTTCTCCATAAACAAGGTTGAATCTCCAATATAAGACCATTTGGTTTTCCCCAAGTCTTCAAAAACAATGGAATTAATTCCATTTAAGTAGTGAGCAGTAAAGCCTAATCTATGTTTGGCTTTGTAAGTATCTAGTATTTCGTATGAATAATTAAAAGCAATATCTGTATAAACCAAAGTGCCAGAAGTAACTTTATTTAATTCAAATGATTTGCCTAGAAGCTCATCTGCTGAGGCTCCTTTTAGCAAGAAAATGGCCATTTCTTTTGGCATATTCACAGTACCAGAAGTGGTTTTAAAAGCGGTTAAAAGTCCAAAAGAATGTCTACCTTGATTAATTAAAATTGATGGTCCGTTTATGGTTGCATCCGCAAAAATGTAATTTTTATCCTTTAGACTTCTTCTTAAGTTAAATACCCTATCAAAGGTTTCGTTCACACTCTCACCTCCATTTTCTGCATTTGACCCAAAGGCTTTAAAAATTTCAGGCTTTATTAAGGAAGTAATTGGCTTAGGATCCATATAATAGCCATTGTTGAGGATAGATGTATTGTATTGGAACAATAGGAAATCTGTTCCATTATTCAGGTAATTTGTGGCTGCAGGATTAATAGTGACTCCCATTATACCTGCGTAGTTACTAGAATTTAGGCCCGTTTGAAACTGCGCAAACAAAGGTTTAAACCCAATCCCCAATATGATAATTAAATAGAAATACTTTTTCATTTTTTTTGGGTAGGAATGAGTTTCAAGGCAAATAAACAAGTTAACAAAGTTAAGCAGCAAAGGCTATACTCGCAATGCTTATTGTGCAATTGCTGCTTTTAATTATTTCTTTGGCACAACTTTCTATTGTTGCCCCAGTTGTTATCACATCATCAACCAATAAGACATGCCTATTGGCGAATCTGCTGGTATCTTCAACCTTAAAAATGGAAGAAACATTTTCCCATCTTTCGGTTCTAGATTTTTTTGTTTGGGTATCTGTTGCTTTGGTTCGAACCAATGCATCGCTTAAGTTTTCAATTTGCAAGAGATTGGAAATCCCGTTTGCAAAAGCCAAACTCTGGTTATACCCCCTTTTTTTTAATCTACTACTATGCAAAGGAATGGCAACTATTGCATCTATTCCATGATTTTCAATAGTTTTTTTAATTCTCTCTGCATATATTTCTCCTAAGAAAACCGCCAATTCTTCATTTCCCTTATATTTTAACTCATGTAGCAACTTTTGAGTCATTCCATGCTGGTTGAAAAAAAGAAACGAAAAGGCCCTTTCAAATGGTATCCTACCCCACAATGTTTTTTCAACTTCATTCTCTTTGGTAAGGTGATTATTGGTTTCTGGCAATACAAATTGGCAACCCAGACACAAATATCTCTCCCCTTCCAAAAGATTCTTATTACAACTCACGCAAAGGTGAGGATATAATAAGTGAAGCACACTTTGAAAATAGGACTCGCAATTTACCATAACTTATTGGGCCGAAACCCTTAAAATTTTATTAAAATTATCTGCAGTTATGCTTAGGATATAGACACCTGGAGATAGCTCATTTCTTGGTATAATCATTTTATGAGTACCATGGTCTAAAACCTTGGATTCTGTTAACAAGGTTTTTCCATTTAAATCTATCAATTGAATGCTCACTTCACTTCTTTTCTGTAGGGATATTTCGAGGTTTAAATTCTGGTGAAACGGATTAGGAAAAACCTCAACATTACCCAATTCTCTATTCAGGGCAATTCCTAAAGGCCAATACGACATGATTCCATAGGCTGTGTCTGTGCATTGATTCTGTGAAAATGCAATTAGGCTGTAAGGAATGTCTGCAGAGCCAGTGTTTTTATATATAAGTTCATTAGCAGTTGAGCTTTGGTTCGAACCAAATTTCCACATGCCATATAATGCACCTGATGAAGTGTTTTTGAATTCAAATTGATTGCTATCCAAACGGGTCATTGTAAAACTAGAAACAGGTGAACTTTCAACAATTATTTCTTGCCTATTAGAGTCAATGATGTTGTTATTTGAATCTAAAACATACAAGGTTACAGGGTAGGTGCCTGCTTCCTCAAATCGTTTATCCGTATTTAAATTTGCAGTTTGAGAACCATCATGAAATTGCCACTTATACTTACTTGCAAAGGAGGAAATGTTATTAAGTTTTACGTCGAGCGGGGCACATCCTTTCGAAGGAACTGCATCAAATGCAGCAGTAGGAGAGTTGCCAAGTGTAAAGCTTATTGAGCTATCTGCATTCTGTGTAATATTGCTAATGGTTAAATTTGATGCTTGTCTCACGCCTCCAACCTTATAGTGTAAGGCAGAATTAGGAGTTGAATAACTATTGAAGTTTCTATTAGTAGTACTACCAGGAAACAAATCACCACCGTCGCCTCTATTGGTTGCCTTTTCCAAATCCCTTCTTCCATCTGCCTGTTTAAGTCCAACGCCATAAGAGGTAGTATCATTGTTTACATTGTTACCACTACTTGCAGAAAGCAATTTTGCCCTATTGGTGTTAATATGCCAAATGGCTAGTCCTCTTCCAGGCAAATATTGGTCGAAACCTTTTTTCTGTCTGTTTTCAATCAAAAAATACTCATTAGCCACTGAGGTGTTTATGCGAAAGCAAAAATTACTGTCTACTAAACTTTTTGGAATGGTATAAATTCCGTTCACATTAATGAGGGTAGGTTCAGCCCATTTTAGGGCAATTCTGGTCCATGCATCATGCATACAGGGTGTTTTTTCGCTGTTAAGCCAAGGTCCGCCTGCCATATTCGCAAAATTTCCGGCACCTTCTCCACGGTTTTGTGTGGAATATAAATCTGGGATATCAAGTAGGTGACCAAATTCATGGGTTAAAACGCCAATTCCAACTTGAGAGTATGCACCGCCGTTGTACCTTTTTTCTGGAAAGATGCCATAAGAATCCACGTAAACTCCATCAACCAAAACAGCTCCCACAGAATAGGCAAGGTTATATCGATGACTCCAAATATGATTGTTTGCACTAGGTGCACTTTGTTCCTCTGCTCCAATACCTGCATGCATAATAATGATTCCATCTACATAACCATCTTTATCGTTATCGTATTGAGAAAAATCTACGCCAGCAGAATCAGCAGCTAAAACAGCGCGCTCAATGAGTGTTCCTACATTATAGTTATAGTTAGGCGAAGATTTTCCATAATTTACATAGCCGCTTTCGGCGGTATACCAACCAAAAACATCTACCTCGAGCTCAAGTTGTCCAAAAGAGCTTTTTAAATAGTAATCTTTAAAAGATCCGGTACCATTGTAATTCTTTTTTACCATCATCGAGTCGAAGTTTGATTTTGGCAGGGTGGCAGGTAAATCAGGATATTGAATTAATAAAGTTAATGCTTTTCGCTTTCCGGTTGAAGGAAAGGGTTTGCCGCCAGCTTTTTTCCTACTTACTTGATTTATTTGATAAAATGACGCTTCAAGTATAGCAATTTGATTGCTACTATACCTCAAATGGGTGGGAATATCCTTCAATTGGGGTGTAATATTGTTCCTGGCAACAATTCCTGATGCAACCATATTTTGGTTCAGGTCTAATTTTGCAAATTCTAAATAACCGTCTTGATTTTCTATCAGGGTTTGACCATTTAGTGTTTCAAAATATTGAAGCATTTCATTGCCCATAACCCTTACCGATATTGAGCTTCCGTCTGGATTTAACCTGTTAAATGTTTCTTCTTTTACCGGGCAATTGCTCCTGGTATTTTGGGCAAAGGCAATACTGCTTAGGGTAAAAAAGATAGTTGATAAAATTAATTTGTAGACCTGCATTTCTGTGTTTTGATAGTCTGGCAAGTTAGTAATTATGTGGAAAAATGCAATTACTGCCTTATTCATTGTACAATCCACAGCTTAAATCATTTTATATGACAATTATATTATGTATATGTTTGAATTTCTATTTACATTTGTTTTTATAATAATTTGATATTGAGTAAAATATTCAAAATTGTTTTTATATTCCTAATCCTACCTACTCTTTTAGGTATGAAAGGGAAGGGGTACGATAAGATTGATCCTTTTAAAAATGGGATGGCCAAAGTTTATATTGGAAACCAAGTTGGATTTATCAATCAGCAGGGGGAGGAATTTATTAAGTGCCGGTACCATGCTATTGGCGATTTTGTAAATGGGGTGGCCAAGGCAATGATTGATAAGAAATTTGGGTACATTAACATCAGCGACGAGGAGGTAATTCCAATAAAGTACGATTATATTGGGCCATTTAAAAATGGACTTGCCTATGTAAAAATCAAAAACCAATTTGGGGTTATAAATAATAAAGGTGAGGAGATAACTCCACTCATTTATGATGAAATTGGCGCTTTTAACATTAAGGGTGAAGCTAAAGTTAGAATTAAACGTTTGGAAGGGAAAATCAATTGTGCAGGTGAAGAAATTGTACCCGTATTTAAGCCCATTGATGAGGAGAGTGAATAAACTTGCATAACATTCTTTTTAGCGATGCGAATTTTTACTATTTTCGCATCTAGATCATGTTAAAACAAGGATTACAACAAAGTCAGTTACAAAAGCTTTCTCCGCAGCAAATTCAGTTTATTAAATTGCTGCAATTAAACTCTGTTGACATTCTGCAAAGGATTGATCAGGAATTAATTGAGAACCCTGCATTGCTTAAGGCCGCAGATTCTGATGCTGCCCCAGATGAAACTTCACCTATTGCAGAAAACGAATTAACTACAACAGAGGAAGAGCCAAAGGATTTAACGGTTGATGATTATTTGGCTGATGAATCTTTTGATGTAAAAGATTACGTGAATGATGAATATGATCCCGAAGGATTTCATTTGAGCGACGAGGGGGATGAAGAGAAAAAGGAGAGACCTTTAGCTGAGTTTCATTCCTTTCATGAAGAGTTAATGGAACAATTTGTTGCCATTGCAGATAGTGAAAAAGAATTGACCATTGGTAATCAGATAATAGGCTCAATAGATGATGATGGGTATTTAAGAAGACCGCTTGAGGCTATTGTAAATGATTTGGCTTTTTCCATGAATATTGAGGCCAGTCTGGATGAATTAAACAAGGTATTACATAAGATTCAAACACTTGATCCTGCTGGGATAGGTGCTACTTCCTTGCAAGATTGTCTTTTACTTCAGTTAAAGAGGAAAGATCAAACACTAAAATCGGTAAAAATTGCAACTCAAATTTTAACAGATTATTTTGATGATTTTACCAAGAAGCATTACGAAAAATTAACTAAGTCGTTAAAGATATCGGATCAGGAATTAAAGGATGTAATTCATGTTATTACACGCTTAAATCCAAAACCAGGCGAAGCAATAGACAATTCGGCAACACAGTATATTACACCAGACTTTATTTTAATTGAAGAACTTGGAAAATTGGTTGTACACCTTAATTCGCGCAATGCTCCAGATTTAAGAATTAGTAAAAATTACTTAGAAACTTTAAAGGGTTACGACGAATCAAAGGCGCCAACCAGAGAGCAAAAAGAAACAGCTCAATTTATTAAGCAAAAGTTGGATGGCGCAAGGTGGTTTATTGAGAGCATCAAGCAAAGGCATCATACCTTGCTATCAACCATGAATGCGATTTTGAAATTTCAATATAGGTTCTTTCAGGAGGGTGATGAATCGTTCTTAAGGCCAATGATTTTAAAAGACATTGCAGAAATTACGCACCTAGATATTTCTACCATCAGTAGGGTTGCAAATAGTAAGTATGTTCAAACAGAATGGGGTACTTTTGCTTTGAAGTATTTCTTTAGTGAGGGTATTCAAACAGACGATGGAGATGAAGTAAGTAGCAGAGAGGTTAAGAAGATTCTTAAGGAAGCTATAGAAGCTGAAGAAAAATCTAAGCCACTACCTGATGAGAAGTTAATGGAGATACTTAAAGATAAGGGTTACAATATCGCTAGAAGAACTGTTGCAAAATATAGGGAGCAAATGAATATCCCTGTAGCAAGACTGCGAAAGGAAATTTAGCTAAATTGCCTCCGACTTTCAAATCTTTTCCACTTCTTTGATAGGGCTACATTTATAATAATAATAGCACTGGCAATTATTCCCGTGAGTGAAATGTAATCAAATATAGATTTGCTCATGTATTCGAGTCTATTAATTCCTATTAATGTAAAGGAGAATATAATTAGAATTCCCAAAACAAAGTGGATATTGGAGTTGATTTTAACTAGCGATAAGCCCTCCTTTTTATTTGAATTTTCAATTAAAGAGTTTATTGCTTCCATTTTGGCCGACAGGTATTTCTGGAGTTTTTTAAAGCTGCTCTTGGTAAAATTTTCGGAAGTGGTATCGAGATTTATGTATGCTTGGGAGTTATTGCCATAAAATAGCGCTTCATTTTGTTTGAAAAGAAAGTCGTATGGAAGATTTGTTTTACTCTTTACACAAACAATTTTGGAAGGAAGGTTTGGTGAGTACTTTTTAACTAATAGGGATAGGTCTCTCTGTCCATTTGGTATTTGCTGGGTGGTTAAAATGGTAATATTTTGCAATCCATTGAATTCAACAATAGGGTCTGAACAAAAAAAGTATGCAGAAAAGTTTTTGTAATCCTGTTTTAGAAGCCATTGAACCTGCAGAAGCAATTGATCTTCTTTAATATAATTATCAAAAATGATGGCTATATGTCTCTCAAAATCGGGCAAGCTTTTAGTTTCCTCTATAGGCTGTTTGCTCCAAAAGCTATGCCTTAAAAAGTAAGAAATTAAAATGTAGACCATAGTGAGTATTGCAAAGGCTAGCACCAATTGAGCAATAATTGCAAATAGGGTTGTCATGGTTGATGGTATTATATGTTATAAAACATTGTTCATGACTTGTTCTTTGCCAGAAAAATATGCATTGTCAATGGGTGTATCAATGCCTGGCAGAATGTCTATGTTGTAAATGTTTTTTAGTTCAACAATGGCAAATAATACCAATATCATCACCATGGCCAAATAACTGTATTTGGCAAAATCTAAAATGGATTTCAAGGTTTTAGAGAAAACAATTTCCCCCTTGTTCTTTAAACTTAACTGCGAAAAGGTTATTTGGGTTCCAAAGGGTTTGTGGAGTTGATGTGTGGCTTCCATAGTCTTTATTGCTTAAGGTTGATAAATCAATTAATAGTAGAAATTGAATCGTCTATCAAAATTATCAATTTAAATGGCTTAAAAACTAATTTAAGCAGCAATAAAAAAGCTATGAATGTGTAAAGCGCTGATATTCAGGCGCAAATTTTTGACCTACCCTCTTTGTAAATTGGGCTAAATAGCGAAATAAAAGTTTAAATGGTTGTTACAGCTCTTCTAATAGTGTTCTAAATGCGGAGAACTTGCCTCCAAAAAGTGAAAGCCCCTCTGATTGGAGTTTGGGTGCAAATTCTACCTGATATTGTTCGTATTTTTCGAGAGATGAGGTAAAGTATTGAATAGCATAGGTTGTACCTGTTTCGTCTTCTTGCCGGCTTAATAACTTCAACATTTTATATTCGGAAAACATTCCTGTGTTAAGTACATCGGCCAAATGCTTGGTTTTCATCCAAGTTAACCATTCATCGTGAATGCTATCGTCAACATTTATTGTTACGTTGTATATAATCATATTAGTTTAATTGGTCACCTCTAAGTATTCTAAATTGTTTCCTGACATCAGTTAAAAAGAAACTTCCAGGATAAGTATCGATAAATTTTTCATAAGCTTTTAGGGCGTCTTCTGGTTTATTTAACTGAAACTGATAGATTCTTGCCAATTGGTACAAGGCATTGTCTCCGAGAACATCTGAGCCATATTCTCTTGCAATTCTATCGTAGTAAGTTGCAGCTAATGCAAACTCTTTTTGACTATAAAATATTTGAGCTTTTTTATAAAGCACTTCATCAGAGAGGGCGTGCTTTGGATATAAAACATTTATGCTATCAAGTATAGACAAAGCTGCCTGAAAATTTCTTTGCACATAATTTAAATCGGCATTTGCATATAATTTTAGGGGCTCCAAGTTGCTATCAACTGAGTTATCTTGAATAAGCAATGAAAGTTCTAAAGCATTATTCGCAATTAGTTGGGTGGTTGCAGTTTTTAGAACATCTAATTGGGCTTTTGCCCACTCAAATTCACCTAAATAATAGCTTAATCGAGCATTTCTAAATTTTGCTTCTTGTGCTAAAGGGTCTTGCAAAAAATCCTTATCAACTTGTCCATATAATAGCATTGCCTCCCAAACTTCCCCTTTCATCACATAAAAATCTGCCAAATCAAGTTTGCAATTTGCCTGTAAAAACCTGTCGACCCTAGGCATTGAAATTATTTGCTCATAATGCTCAATGGCTTTAGGGTAATCATTTAAATAATAGGCTTCCAAATTGGCTAAACTTCTTATGGTAGTTGCCGTTGAGGGATTTTCGCCCAACTCCTTTAAAACCAATTGATATTCTAATGCAAGCGCTTTTAAGTCGGCATCCGTATAGTTTCCCAATAGAATTTTTTTGCTTCGTGCTTCTAATTCACTGCTTTTGGCTAGGTTGTAGTAGGTCTTGTCTGAACCAAGCGCCGATACTTGTTTAAAAATATCGATGGCCGCGTCGTAGCGCTCATTTGCCATCGCAAAAAAACCTAATTCAATCAATCGCCTACCATCTTCTTTGTTTTTCCTATCAAGAGATTTTGCATAAACCAAAGCCAGTTCATATTCGTTTTTTTGAACATGAAACCAAATCAACATTTCACTAAAGGTATTGCGATTGGGGTATTGCTTATTTTTCTTCAATAGCGCTTGCTTAAGCCACTCAAACTCTTCTTTTGTCTCAATGCTATTTTGCAGAAATCCTTGCACTTCCTTCATATAGGAATCGTCTACAATGAGTACTTTCAAATACTCCTCAATCATATATTGTTTGTCGCCAATTTCGCTGTAAAGTCCGCCCAATTCATTGCAAAAAAGCAGTTCATTTTTCAATATTTTTCTTCCATGCAAATAGGTTTGAACAGCATAGGCTCTCTCAGTTCTTTTTTCAAATGCCTTAGCCAGTTCAAAAATATCATTGTCGTTAGGTGGTAAATTATTGATCAATTCTTCAAAAAGTTTAATCGATTTCTGGTCCTCCTTCTGCAATCGATATATATAACCTAAGTCAACTTTGAAATAGTAATTTGTTTCAAATTTCCTTGACTGCTTCTTACATAATTTTTGAGCGTTGCTAAAATCATTCCCTCCTATATAGCTCTTGAGTAAATTGTCGTAAAAGTAAACTGATTTATGGTTTTTGCTCAAGAGCTTTTCATACATGTCGGCAGATTTATCAAACTCTTTATTGCCTAGGTATTGCGCTGCAATTTCCTCATCAGCCATTTGGCCCATTGCCATATTGCTGCCTATGCAAAGCAGACAAATAAAGGCGAATTTCAGTACACTGGAATGTAGATGGTTTTTCATGAGCGCAATAATGAACGAAAATAGGTAATTGAATAGCATTCTGCTGTTATGTCTTAATATTAACGCAAATGAAAGAACAAAATTTCATATTATTGTATTCTCTTGAGCGCACTAAAAAAACTTGCTGGACAAACAGCCATTTATGGCCTTAGTACAATTTTAGGAAGGTTCTTCTACTTTCTGCTGGTACCGCTATACACAAGTGTTTTTACACAAATTGAGTATGGAATTAACACAGAGTTTTATGCTTACATTTCATTTTTTAATATCCTACTTACCCATGGCATGGAAACGGCTTTTTTCAGATTTGCTGAGAAAGAGAATAGCAAGGATGTCTTTTCAAATGCTTTGGTTTCTGTTTTAGGGGTGGCTGGTACATTTTTGATTTTATTTCTTGGTTTTGGGCAACAGATTGCAAATTTCATGGGCTATGGAGATAATCCAGAGTTTGTATACCTCACTGTTGGAATTCTGTTTTTTGATGCTTTGTCTGCTATTCCTTTTGCCTTGCTTAGGTTTCAAAACAAACCCTTAAGATTTGCCTTAATTAAAAATACGAATATTCTGCTTTTAATAGGATTGAATTTGTATTTTTTGTTACTGGCACCTTACTATCAATCTGCTCATCAAATCATCTTGCCTTTCTATGATCCTGCAATGGGAATTACAAGTGTGTTTGTATCCAATTTGCTTGCAAGTATGATTACTGCCTTATTACTGAGCAAAGAGATTTTTAGCACAGGTTTCATGTTTCAATATCAACAGTGGCGTCGTATGTTTGCCTATGCTGTGCCTATGATTTGGGTTGGACTAGCAGGAATGATAAATGAAACATTAGATAGGGCCATTTTGAGGTATGTATGGCCAAATCCCAACGAGGCTCAGGCCATGAATGGTATTTATGGCGCGAATTATAAATTGTCTATTATTATCACGTTATTTATTCAGGCTTTTAAATTTGCTGCCGAACCTTTTTTCTTTGCACATTCTAAAACAACTGAGAAGAAGGATATCTATGTGAAAGTAATGAATTACTTTATTTGGATTTGTCTTTTTGTTTTCCTTTTGGTGATGTTTTATTTGCATTATTTTAAGCACTTTATTGATGATAAATTTCATGAGGGATTGGCTGTAGTTCCTATATTGTTGTTTGCGAATATTTTTCTCGGTATTTATTACAATGTGTCTATTTGGTATAAGTTGTCGGATCAGACCAAAAAAGGGGCTCAAATATCCATATTGGGGGCTATCATAACCATTGTGCTGAATTTAATTTTGATTCCAAGAATTGGGTATATGGGATGCGCATGGACTACCTTTATTTGCTATTTATTTATGATGGTTCTAGGGTATGTTTGGGGACAGAAATATTATCCTATTCCGTATAATTTAAATAGGGCATTTGTTTATTTAACTGTTGCTCTTGGCTTATATTTGCTCGTTCAATACTCTGTTAATTTTGTGGAGGTAGATACGATAGCTGGTTTTGCATTAAGAGCATTGTTGTTGTTTACTTTTATGATGTTGGCATATTTATTAGAGATGAGAAAAGTGGCACTTTTTAAAATTACCAAATGATAGTTAAAATCATAAATCAATCAAATAACCCATTGCCTAGCTATCAAACGCAACACGCTGCTGGCATTGATTTGATGGCTTTTTTGGATGAAAAAATTAGCATTGAGCCAGGAAAAAGAGCCCTTGTTTCAACTGGATTATTTGTAGAAATTCCAATTGGATTTGAGATTCAAATTAGACCTAGAAGTGGCTTGGCATTTAAGCATGGAATAACCGTGTTAAATAGTCCAGGAACCATTGATGCTGATTATAGAGGAGAAGTAAAGGTATTGTTGATTAATCATGGCGATTCTGCATTTGAGATTAATTCTGGAGATAGAATTGCCCAAATGGTATTGGCCAAACATGAACAAATTGATTGGGAACTTGTGGCAAGTTTGAGTGAAACTAACAGAGGTACAGGTGGATATGGAAGCACTGGGTCCTAAAAACAGGAAATTATTTTGCCAATTATTCTTGCTTTGAAAATTTAGGTGTTTGTATTAGGTTGCGTTCCAATAATTTGATTTTAAACTCGTAAAATTTTTTTAACATGAAAATAATAGTACCAATGGCAGGTATGGGTAAGCGTATGAGACCCCACACACTCACAGTTCCTAAACCACTTATTCCTGTTGCAGGAAAGCCTATTGTTCAAAAGATAATTGAAGATTTAGCCAAAGTTTGTGGCACAGGAATAGAGGAAGTAGCATTTATTATTGGGCCAACTTTTGGAGCAACTGTTGAAAAGGAATTGGTAAGTGTTGCAGAGAAACTTGGTGCTAAAGGAAGTATTTATTACCAAGAAGAACCGCTTGGAACTGCTCATGCCATTATGTGTGCCAAGGAGAGTTTGGATGGAAATGTATTGGTAGTTTTTGCCGATACTTTATTCAAAGCTGATTTTACACTTGATAGAGAGAAAGACGGTATTATTTGGGTTCAAAAGGTGGATGATCCAAGACCCTTTGGTGTTGTTAAAGTGAATGAGAAAAACGTCATTACAGATTTTGTTGAAAAGCCAGAACATTTTGTTTCAGACCTTGCAATCATTGGCATCTATTACTTTAAAGATGGGGCTTATTTGCGCAGTGAACTCCAATATTTGTTAGACAATGATATTCGTGAAAAAGGCGAATACCAATTAACAAATGCTTTGGAAAACATGAAGCAAAAAGGCACTAATTTTGAGCCTGGTCAGGTTACAGAATGGTTAGATTGTGGTAACAAGAATTCAACAGTATTTACAAATTCAAGAATTCTACATCATATGCATGCAGCCAATGAAAAGATGGTTCATGAAACAGTAGAAACTGAGAATTCTCTTATCATTCAACCTTCATATATTGGTAAAAATGTAAAGATTAAGAGAAGTATTGTGGGGCCACACGCCTCTATTGGTGATAATTGTACCATTGAGAACTCTGTTGTGGGGAATTGCATTATACAAACTCATACCAGCATAAAACATGCGGTTATTGATAATGCCATGATTGGAAGTCATGTGCACTACAAGGGTGAAGCAAAAGATTTAAGTGTGGGCGATTTTACCACTATTTTATAGTTTGAAATTGCTATTCAATAATCTTATTAGGTATTCTTGCGATAACCTTTGTTTGAGAGGTATGAAGGTTAAATTACTTGTATTTTTACTGTTTCCATTAGTTGTTTTTTCTCAACCCACTAAGGAAGTTATTAAAGAGCGCCAGAAAATGGAGTTCGATAAGCGCTTTTTTGCTGGAATGAAGGAAAAAATGATTAAAAATTATGACGAAGCCATTTTTGAATTTAAGGAGGCAATTAAGCTTGAACCAAATAATGCGAATGTTCATTACCAATTGGCAACTGTATTATTGTCTACCAAGCATGGTGAGGAGGCAATTGATGAAGCTGAGAGGGCATTTAAACTTGAACCAAGTAATGATTGGTATGCAAAGTTTTTAATAGAATTATATAAATCCAATCAACGTTATGAGGATGCCATAAGCAAGTGCGAAATGGCCTACAAAAAAACCAAGGATGCACATTATTTATTAGAAATTGCCAATCTATGGATACTCAATAAAAAGCCAGAAAAGGCCATTTCTGCTCTAAATAGGTACGAAAAACAACAGGGAGTTACAGAAAATGTAAGTAGGCAAAAGGAAGAAATTTATTTGAGTAAGGGAGATATTAAAGCGGCTACATCTGAGATTGAGAAGCTTTGTAATGCCTACCCAACCCAATTGAATTATAAAGGAATTCTTGCCGATTTGTACATGAATAGCAATAAGCAAAAAGAGGCATTAAAAATTTATCAAGAAATTCAAAAGGCTGATTCTTTAAATGGGTTTGCAGCTTTTTCTATTGCAGAATATTATCAAGAAGTAGGCGACACACAAGCTTGTTTTGAGCAATTGCTCCTTGGAATGAAATCTAACCTAGAGCCTAAGTTTAAGATGCAAGTATTAGCTAGATTATATCCCAGCAATTACTTTGGTTCGGACCAAAAAGAAAAATGCCAAGCATTGAACGAAGCTTTTTTGCAAGCAAATCCAGAGGCAGTTGAGCCTTATGTTTTTTATGGTGATTTATTGCTACAAGAAAAAAAGACCGAAGAGGCCCGTGCTTATTATTTGCAAGCGGTGTCGAAATCTGCTAATTATCTATTGGCTTGGGACCAAATATTATTCTGTGATCAACAGTTATTGAGGTATGATTGGATGAAGGAAGATTGCGAAAAAATTATGCCATTGTTTCCTGATTATCCAACAGCCTACCTTTTGCACGGTGTGGCATGTAGGCAATTAAAGGTATATCAAGTAGGATTGGGTTTTGCGCAATTGGGTGTTAGCATGGCATCGGATGAAACCATGTTAATTCAAATGCTTAGTTCATTGGGTGATATGGCTCATTATGCAGGCAAATTTGAAACATCTGATAGTGCCTTTGAGGCTGTATTATCAATTGCTCCTTCAAACTCTATGGCCTTAAACAATTTCGCATATTTTCTTTCTTTAAGAAATGTTGATTTGGATAAGGCAGCGAATATGAGCAAAAGGTCCATTGAGTTGGATCCAGGGAATCCATCTAATCTTGACACTTATGCTTGGATATTATATATGAGAGGCGAGTACTTGGAGGCCAAGAAGCAAATTTTAAAGTCATTGGAACTTTCTCCTAATAATGCGGAGGTGGTTGAGCATTTTGGCGACATATTATATAGGTTAAATGAAGTGGAGGATGCCAATGTTCAATGGAAAAAAGCAAAAGTTTTAGGAGGCTCCAGCAATGAACTTGATGCAAAGATTAAAAATAAAAGTTTACCCAAAAATTAGGTTATAGTATGAGAGCTTATATTTTCATTTTAGTGGTATTGAGTACTGTTTTATTTTCTTGTAAAACTAAGAAGAATGTAACAGGGCAGCAGCCAAAGGCTATAGAGAAAGCGATTGCTTCTAAGGGCGTAAGCGCAGAGGAGTTGTTGTTTGCAAGGGTAGTATCGCAAAAAAATTGGAGTAATGAATTGTCGTTTAATTCTGAGGCAGATTATGCTGATGGAAAACAATCTGTTACCCTAAATATAGAAGTATCGGCAAAAAGAGATCAATACATTTATTTAAATGCTAAAGCACTCGGAATAGTAAATGTGGCAAGGGTTTTAATAAAGCCGGATTCTATCAGGATATTGGATTTAGTGAATAGAACATATATTTCTGCTTCGTATTCTTTTTTGCGTAATTTTTCTAGTGCTCCAATGGGATTTGAGCAATTGCAAAATTTAACTTGGGCAAATGCTATGTACGACCCCAAAGTGGGTGTTACCAGTGTTGATAGTTTGACTCAATATCTAGTTTTGTTATTAGATATGGGAGGAATTAAGCATAAGGCAACTTATGATGCTAATTATATAGCACAAAGTGTAGCTTTATCTGAACAAGCCAAATCACAGCAAATGCTTGTTAAATTTAATGATTTTAAAAATGTTTCGGGATTTTCCTATCCACATGAAATAGTAATCAACATTCAGGGAGAAAAAAAGATAGAATGTAAGTTTTCTATCACCAACTTCGCAACAAACATAAAAAAGGAACCTCAGTTTGTTGTACCTAAGTCGTATAAAGTTAAGATTTATTAGTGTTGTTTTACTAACAGCATTTATTGGTAATTTGGCCTTTGCCCAAAAATTTACCAATAAGAGAAAAGCGCTTGAGCAGCAGCGCAAGGCCTTGCAGGAACAGATTTCTAGAAATAAGAAGGAGCTTGAGAAAGTGAAGTCTGAAGAAAGGAATTCCATTAAACAATTGGAGGTTATTGGCGCTCAAATTCAAACCAGAGAAAGGGTCATTGAAAATGTTTCTCAAGAGACCTTTGAAATTAGCATCGAAATTGCGAATCAACACAAGTTTGTAGAGTCACTTAAATCAGACATTGAATTGTTGAAGCTAGACTATGCAAACTATCTGGTATCGGTATACAAGAAACGCGATGTTGGTTCAGCCCTATTGTTTATTTTTGATTCGAAGAGTTTTGACCAAGCATTAAGAAGGTTAAAATACCTAAATGCTTACGGTTCTTACCGTCAGCAACAGGCTCAGCTAATTTTAAAAACGCAAAATCAAATGATTTTAGCTCTTAATGAACTTATAGATGTAAAAAGGCAAAAGGTTGGCTTAATAAAAATAAAAGAGGAAGAGAAGAAAGAGCTTGTTGTAGATAAGAAGGAACAGAGTGTTTTATTGGGGAAGGTTCAACAAAAGGTAAAGTCGTTAAGCCAAACTATTATTGAGCAAGAGAAGGCAGCTAAAAAGTTAAATCAATCTATTAATAATTTAATTAGTGCAGAGATTGCTGCAGCTAAAAAGGCAGAAGAAATTAAGCGGGCAAAAGAGGCTAAAAAGAATAATAAACCAGCTGCTCCAACCACAAAAAACAGCTATTTGTCGGATGCTGATTTAAAGTTGAATGGTGATTTTGTGAGTAATAAGGGGAAGTTACCATGGCCAGTTAAAGGGCAGTTGTATCAGAGCTTTGGAGCACACAACCATCCAACCTTAAAAGGGGTTGTTACAACCAACAACGGCATTGATATAAGTTCTTCAAATGGTGCTGTTGTAAAGACTGTTTATAAAGGAAAAGTAAAGGGAATTTTTCCAATTCCTGGTCTTGATAAGGTGGTTTTGATTAACCATGGTGAGTATTTTACCGTTTATGCTCGTTTGGAAACGGTAAATGTAAAGATTGGTCAGGAAGTAAATACGGATGATGTTATAGGTGAGTTGGCAATTAATGCGGAGGATGGGACAAGTAGATTGCATTTTGAGGTTTGGAAACAGCAAGTGTTTCAAAATCCATTGCCTTGGTTAAGAGCGAGATAAGTCTAAAGCCACTAATTGGGTTGCAACCATTTTAGGAATTATTTGTCTACACATATATATTAATACATGATGCACGTATGAAAAGAAAAAATTTACTAATTATTGCCACTTTTATTACTGGAATGCTAAGCTTCCAAGGGCTACATTCATTGCCAACAGGAGCACCAAGTGATGGAAGATCAGGGTCGCCTGGAGATGGAGGGAAGACTTGTGCTACTTCTGGATGCCACAGTGGTCCCGCTACAAGTGTAACAGGAATTTTTAGTAGCAATATACCCGCAGCGGGATACATTCCTGGGGCTTCCTATAGCATTACGGCAACCATAGATGGTGCAGGAAAAAAAGGTTTGTGTGTGAGTCCGCAAAAGTTGGATGGCTCATTGGTTGGGAGCATAACTGCAGGTTCTGGAAACCAAGTTGTAGGCCTAAAGTATATTACGCATACCATGCCTATATCATCAAGTACAGCAGTATTTACTTTTACTTGGGTTGCACCAGCAGCAGGTACTGGAACAGTTAGCTTTTATGGAGCTTTTGCAAACAA
Organism: Bacteroidia bacterium; assembly: GCA_044370475.1. Classification (GTDB taxonomy): domain Bacteria; phylum Bacteroidota; class Bacteroidia; order UKL13-3; family UKL13-3; genus B1. The sequence goes on along the minus strand of JBILVK010000001.1, from coordinate 103,802 downwards.
TAGAAATGTGGTGCGCAAGTCGGTTTATGAAGTAAATGAGAATATTTCTTCAGGTTTAGCAGAAAATGAAACGTTGAGCAATCTATCAATCTATCCAAATCCATTGGTAATTGGTTCAGACCTACATATGGGATTTGTATTGAAACGTGCAGGTGAAGTTAAAATATCTTTGTTAGATATTACTGGAAAAGAGGTAAGCGTATTGAAGAATGAGCAGTTTAGCATGGGTAAGAGCGAGGAAACAGTTGCTTTGCCTGAGCTTACAAATGGTATCTATTTTGTGAGACTTGAATTAGATGGGAAGGTGATAAACCGGAAATTATTGCTTCAAAAAAATTGATTGATTTATGGGTTGAAGGTCTCGCTAATTAGCGGGACTTTCTTTTTTATATACCTTTGTGAAATGCCATTTGTAATTCAAATAGAACAGGAAGTATACACGCTTGAGAATTTCATGGGGGCTCACTTTGATGAATTCTATCTTAAGGCTATTCAAGTTTTTTTGGATAATTGGGTTCATGATAAATATTTTATATTCAAAAGCAGCGGTTCTACAGGTATTCCAAAGGAATTTAGCTTTAACAAGCATGCGCTAGAATTAAGTGCACAGGCAACAATTGATGCACTTAAATTAGGAAAGGGGCAAGAGCATATTTTGCTGTGTTTGGATGCCAATTTTGTAGGAGGGGCAATGATGCTTGCACGGGCTCTTAAATTGGATTGTCCAATTACCTTAATGAGGCCTGCTTCAAATGTGTTTGAAAAAATAAGTTCTTTACACCCATTTACTTTTGCATCCTTTGTTCCGCTGCAATTAATGGATGAGGGGTTTTCTACAGAAAAATATAACCGATTCAAAAATGTTCTCATAGGTGGAAGCTCTTTGAGTAACAATTTGAAAGAAAGAATTAGTGTATTGCCTGTAAATAGCTTTCAGAGTTATGGTATGACGGAAACGCTTTCGCATGTAGCCTTAAAGAACATAAAAGTAAGCGATGGATATAAGGCTATTGCTCCGTATTCTTTGAGGATAAACGATACACAGCAAATTTGTATTAAGGCCCCATTTTTAGAGGGGGAATTGGTTACAAACGACTTAGCGAAATGGGTGAATGAAGATCACTTTGAATGGATAGGAAGATTGGATTTTGTTGTTAATTCTGGAGGTGTTAAAATTTCACCAGAGGAAATCGAGAATGCAATTTTAGAAACAGGTATACTGCCACTCGATTGCCAAGTTATTGTGAGCAGTTTGCCACATGAAAAATGGGGCAGTGAATTGGTATTAATTGTCAGCAAACTTATCACTCAAAAGCTCTTTGATGAGCTCAAAAATGGTCTGAACCAAAGTGGGTTAAAGTATAAGGTACCTAAGCGTTTTTTATGCTTACCGCAGTTTCCATTGCTTGATTCTGGAAAAGTATCACGACACAAAATAAATGAATGGCTTGTAAATCAGTAAGTTTCACATAAATAACGTAGTTTAACAAAAACTTGATTGATAAGTCCATCCTTTTTATAATTTCGCGTTAAATTAAACAGTTAAATTATGTACTGGACATTAGAATTAGCTTCGTATCTAGATGATGCACCATGGCCTGCCACAAAAGATGAATTAATCGATTATGCCATTCGCTCTGGAGCACCATTAGAGGTGATAGAAAATTTACAAGAATTAGAAGATGATGGCGAGCCATTTGAAACTATTGAGGAAATCTGGCCAGATTATCCTACCAATGAAGATTATTTTTATAATGAAGACGAACTATAGTTCGTCTTCTAGAAATTCTTCATCTGTGTTTTTTTGTTGAATAAAATCCGCCTGATATTTTTCCATCAGCGGATTTCCTTTTTCTTGCAGATTTATGCAGTATCTCAAACCTGCACCTGCGCCAATAGATTTAACCAATCCTAAATCTAGCAATAACTGAAAATCTCTTTGAATTGTTTTTCTGTTACAATCAAATTCATTTACCAATTCTTTTGTAGAAATAAAGCCGCGGTGCTGTACGATGTACATGATTAGCTTTTGGCGCTTATTTAAGATTGAATCATCAATTTCTTTCAATTTATAACCACGCTCAAAAACATAATTCATGATGTTTTTCTGGCGTGGATTAAGCTTGTCAAAATCTACTTGCTGGCGAAAATAATTTCTTAATAGGTCTTTTAATCTACCTAATTGCATTTGTTGCAACTGCAACCCAAAAGTTATTTGCTCGTTTAAGGCGTTTTCCTCGCCCTGTATTGCATTATTTATGATTTGGTCGTAGGTAAGCTTGTTGATGTAGATTTCGTGCTCTAAACAAATCAAACCATGCATGTCCATTTTATTTTTCCTAAGCCAGAACCATTGCATCAAACTAGCGAATTTTGATTTTGATTCGCTATACAGCGGCAAAGACATAATTCTAAAGTGAAGAATCCAACTTTGAAGAATAGGGTGAAATTCGGTATCATTATTTAAGAATTCGAATAAACTCTCTAATTCAATTTCACTTTCCATGCTCAGTCTTTCTGGCAAGCGTGAGCTTTGGCTCGAAAAAAGATTTATTTCATTGTTGTTCTGATATAAATCGTCGATGATAATTTTTTGTAGTTGACCTAGTAAACCTATACTTAAATCTTCATGTAATTGTTCAGAAATAAATTGTTCTGCTTTCTGATATTGTTCAACTCCACGTTCTGCTAAATTGCTGGCACGCAAATTTTTATTTACAAGATATTTTACACTCTTTATATCTAATAAATTATTATCCAATGCATTTGCATAATAGTTTCTAAGAATAGCACTATTTACCTTTTCAATATTTCTTATCCCTTCAGGTAGGTCAATAAACTCAAATATCTTTGAAAGTTCAACTTGCTCTTGAACGCATTGAAGAAATGCTTCATCAATGGAGATTATGGGTTCGTACTTATTTATGAGTATCATCAACTACGAATCTAAGTTGAAAATAGATTTGGAAATTGATGCCCTTATACAGTAAAATGGTGGATTACTAAGTTTAACCTTAAATGAACCCAGTGCAATTTCGCTTAACCTTAGGTAAATAAGGATTCAGCGAAAACATAAAAAATAGACAATTTCTTAAAATGCTGTTAATAAATGAAGAGAAGCACCTAGTTGCCACCTAGCGCTCTATACCTATCCATACATTGTTTAGCATATTCTGGTTGATTGAGTTTAGTGAAAACTTCTGCCAATTCACCCCATGCTTGCGCCATGTTTTGGTTCAGACTAAGTGCTAATTGATAATTATCTGAGGCCTTTTGAAGGTTACCAGTTGCATAGTAAGATTTGCCTAGATAATAATAGACTTCTGGGATGCTGGCATTGTGTTTTACTGCCATTTCTAGTTGCTTTATGGCATTTGGATAATCTCCTAAATTAAGGTAAGCTAAAGCACAATAATACCAACTTTCGGTTATGTTTTCTTTGAACTTTGTGCTCTTATTAAAAGCCTCAATGGCTTTAGGGAAGTTCTTTTTATTAAAGTAAACTAAGCCCAGGTTATTCCAGCCTGTAAAGTTTTCTGGATAGATTTCTATCGCTTTGTTGAGCATGATTTCTGCACTGTCTAATCTACCTTTATTAATCAATGAAAAGCCCAGCATTCGCCATGCTTCTTCGTCTTTTGGCGCATACCTAACTGCATCTTCAAAATAGTAAATAGAGGAATCAAATTTTTGTTGGTCAAGCGCCTTATATCCTAGTGGCATGCTGTAATTTTCTCTCTTAACTACCGCAGCTAAAGGTATGCCATCTGCCTCAACCGTATAAACTGTTCCTTTTGGAGGAAACGACCCGTTCAATAGCTCATTTTTAGAAAATGTTCTTGTTGTTAGAATCAAATAATCCCAAGCTAGTTTTTGTTCTTCGGCTTCTCTTGTCCATACAAAGTTTAGTCTTGGATTAATTTGCCTTGCCCAATAGGATGCAGTGGTTGTTTCGTTATTAATTCCTATAACCAAAGTGTCTGTTGGATGCTTTTTGGCAATCCATTCTGCAGCCTCTCTGCATGAGTTGCTATAATAATCTGTTTCATATGTTCCGTATGCGCCTTTTAAGCCTCCAACCATTTCATTAAAATAAACATATTCATTTGGGTGATTTTGGATGATCCAAACGGCTGGTTTTGCAAAAAGGACAACTAACATCAGGGCAGATGTTAGCGCAATAGGTTTGCTTAAGGTAAATAGGTAATCATAGGCAACAGCCGCCAATGGCACCACAAAAGGTATGATAAACAAGTAATGTCTCCAGCCATTATAATAATTGATATTGCTATATTCTGCGTATAGAATTGGAAAAATGATCATAAACATAAGCATAAGCCAATTGCCTGAACCAATTCTTTTGCTGAGGGGCGAAAAAAGAACAACAGATAGCAATAATCCAATGATGAGATACAAGGGATTTCCCATACCCATAAATTTGAATACATAATACCAAGGTGCACCTGTTATCATGTACATTCTCATGCCATCAAATAGCTCAACATTGTTGGTGTAAAAGGCATTCTCCGAAGCTTTTGCAAAAGCTTGAAATGGATGCTTTAACGGATTATCTAAGGCATATGGCCATATGGCAATTCCAATCACATAACCAATGATGGCAACAATGAAAAAGATCTTTGCATATGGAAGCAATAGGTCGCCAATTTTAGCCTTCTTGCTCCTAATTTTATCTAAGAAATTAACTCCTAAAAAGAGGCCTAAATAGGCAACTAATAAGAATGCCCCAACACGAGATGCAAGTCCAATTCCAACCCCAAATGCTAGCCAAAATAAATCCCTAAATTTAGGTTGTGGCAAACTCCTCATCACCTTAATCATAAAGTAACCCGCAAAGGCAAAACCAGTTGCAAAGGGGATATCTGTTGGGTTATTCATGCTATGTCCTAACCAACCCGGATTTAAGTACATAAACAATATGGCCATCAAGGCTGCCCTCCAACCCGCCAATTCAAAGGCTATGAGCGATGCAAAAATTAAACCTATAAGTCCATAAATGGAATTGATAAAATGCCTCGTTTCGTAAATACCTGTACCAAACCAATTATAGGCAAAGGCAGATACCGTATTCATTTGCTCCCCATAAAACCTATAAGCTTGTCTTATATAATCTGCACTATTTAAAGGCTCTGCTAATGCAGCGGTATCACCCCCAAAAGTAGTTAAATAGTTATAGGCAAGTTGTGAATATTCATTATGTGCTTTTTCATCCCATGTGCTTCCATAATCTTGGCTCAACAAAGGCATGGTAAACAAGCAAATTAAAAAAACCACAAAATAGGCTAAGCGGTATATTGGGTGGTTGCCATCGCTGTATCCCCAATTGCCATTTTTTATTTGCCACAAAGAATCTTTTACAAAATATTGTATCCTTAATCCTACTAAGTGAGGTATTTGTGCAATAGGCGAAAATGCTGGTCTTTGCTCAGCAGGAATGGCTAATTCGCTTAAAGGAATTCTGTATGATTTTGCTAAATTTAATGTTTGAAGATAGGTATTTCCTGTAGCTAATTGTTTCCCCCAATACGCTAGTAAACTTTGAGTTTTACCAAACAAAACGCCGCTATTAGCATCGCTTACCTGCACAGAAGTAAATACTCTGGTAAGGCTATTGCTAAGTCTGTTGGCAAATGGAATATTCTGTTTGCTCCCTTTGGTTGAAATGTTTTGAGATCCTATTACAAGTAAGTCTTGCGTAATAAGTTTTTTATAGGATTGTACGGTCTGAACCAAATTGCCCAAGGAATGAATGGTATTGTATACACAAATACTTGTAGCCCCACCAGCCATTTGAAAAACTTGATAGAAGTTCTCGTTTAGGTTCTTACTTCCGTCGGTTAAAATGAATTTTACTTTTCCTTTTTCAACCCAATCCTTTAAAGTGTTTTCAGATGGTTGTGAAGAAACAAGACATAGAATTTCAATGTCTAATTTTGTTTTAGAAAGTAACTGTTGCAGCGTGTCCCAGTAGTTAGATTCTACCTTTCTGGCATCAATTAAAATACTGGTTCTATTTTCTAGTAATGAGTTTATTTCCATAGTGAGGGTAATCCTAAATGATGTTAAATTCTTTCAAAAACAAAAAGGTTATTTAAGCCAAATTGAAACTTTTCTTTTTTTAATAACTTAAATAAAGGGGCAGCAAAAATGCGCTCTGTATCTTCGGGCTTATAACCATAATGTTCTTCTAAACTCATCCCTTCAATTAGCCTCAGTTTTAGCAATATCTCTAGAATTTGGTCCACTTGTGGAGATGGAACTGTAATGATTAATTTGCCGCCAGGCACTAAGTATTTAAAGCAATTCTCTGCCAATATTTTTTGCTGGTTTGTTGGAATATGTTCTAAAACAGCTAACAGCGTTATGGCATTATACTTCATGTCTGTTGGACAAGCATCAGGAAAATATCCAGGGTACAATTCATAAAAATCTGTTTTGATAACTTCATTTAAAGTTGGGTCAACCCCAATTCCTTTAGAAATATACCCTTTCCAGCTCTCAAACATTACTCCATCTACACTTCCAATATCCAATACCGTGTCGCCTTTATTTATGTATTTTTTTGCCTTACCAATTCTTACTGCCTGCAAATATTTATCTAATGCTTTCATGCCAATCCTCTTATTTTTTATTTACACTTAATACACTCAGAAAGAAACTAGATAATATTGTTTGCGCGCCTAGAATAATTGCCACCACGCTTGGAATAACAATACGTAAAATTTTGGAGTAATTTAGTTGTCCAAAATTACTTTCTTCCCAAACGTATAAAGAGTAAAATGTTCCACCCATTCCAGCAAATAAAATCAATAGCCCAATGATTAGACCAAGCTCCATAGATACTATTTGTGTGGCTTTGGTTAATGCGTCTTTCTCTGGTAAAAATCCAACTTGAACGGCATATGACCTTGTAAAAACCCCAAAACTAACAGCTTGGTATCCTACAATGATAAATGCCCCTGCATAAAGTAAAGTATTGGTGTCGAAATATACTTGGTTAAACATGTCAACCGGACCTTGAACAATGAGCGCACTCATTACAATGCCCAGTACCATTAAAAATAATCCTGGATAAAGAAATAACCATCTCGGACTATAAATCAATAAAAATCTTAAATGTCGCCAACCATCTCTCCAAGTGCGCAAGTGTGGAGGTCTTGATCTGCCGTCTTTTCTTAAAGTAGTTGGTACTTCTGTAATATCAAGTTTAAAAATGGTTGCTTTAACCACCATTTCACTCGCAAATTCCATCCCAGTAGTTTTTAGGTCGAGCAAACTCACTATGTCTTGCCTAAATCCTCTTAATCCGCAATGAAAATCGCCAACTGGACATTTAAAAAACAGCCTTCCGATAAAAGATAATACTGGATTTCCGAGATATCTATGCAAAAATGGCATTGCTCCTGCTCCAATTCCGCCTAAAAAGCGATTTCCCATTACCAAATCTTTACCCAATCTGAGTTCTTTGATAAAAAGGCCAAGCTCACTAAAGTCGTAGCTATCGTCGCTATCTCCCATGATTACATATTTCCCTTTGGAAGCTTCTATGGCACCCATGAGTGCACTTCCATAACCTTTTCTAGGAACCGCTATAACCCTGGCTCCTAGGCGTTCTGCCATTTGTTGGGATCCGTCGGTGCTGCCATTGTCGCCAATAACCACCTCGCCATTTACACCATTTTTTTCCATCCAGGAAAAAGCTTTTTTGATGCAGGTTTCTATGGTTTCAGCCTCGTTTAAACAGGGCATTACTACACTGAGTTCTATATTATTGCCTTGGGTATTCATATTTAGTTAGTTGCGAAAATAAATATTTATGCCACTTCACCCAATATACATGAATAAGTTTCTGTTAAAATATTTGACAAATTTTGATTTTAGGTCTCAAATATGCATATTACGCTCAGAATTAAACCATAATTTCCATGAAAAATAAATTTTTACAAGCAGTACTTTTCACTGTAATAGGCTTTGGGGCATTTGCCCAAAAACAAGCTGCCGCCACAAATCAAGCCAGCCCATTAACACATACAGAAACATTACAGGCATTTTATACCAATATTAACAGCTATTTTTTATCTAAATCTCCCAATTTAGATCAAGTTACAAAATACATGAGCCCAGGTTTTTTCTTTATCAGAAATTCAGAAAATGTGAGCGGCAAAGTGAGTAATGTAAAATGGAATTCAGACGAGTATTTAAGAGATTTAAAAGCCACAAAAGACTTAAATCTCTACGCCGAAAGGTCAATCATTAAAGTTACTTTCGAAAAAGCCATTGGTAACCTTGCAAATATTTCGGCCATAATTAAAGTTAAATACAAACAAGATACTACAGTTGTTTCAGAAGGTTATGCATATACCAGCCATTCCATTGTTAAAGAAAATGGAGAGTGGAAAATTGCTAATATGACCACAGACAGGGTAACAGAAAACCAAACAATTGGTGTTTGCCCTTGCAAAATTACCAGAACAGTTGCCGATAGAAGCGATATGTATTCTGCAAAAGTGATGTACCCAAATGGAACTAGTTTTGAGACAGATGAGCATCAAATTAGTTTCAAAGGAGAGGGTGCAATTTCAATTGTCACCTTTGGTTCAAACTTTTATACATGGAAAGAAAACATGGTTTATACAGCAAAAATTGATGGTCAGCAAGATGCTTCAATTGTGGGCAAAGCAATGAACCAAAATGAGGTTATTACCCTCATCCTAGCCAAAAGCATGTATAAGAATCAATGCATTCGGTTCGAACCAATTAAATAATTCAGAAAAAATTATATCTGAGTTTAGTTAGTGCTCGCTTTTTTGAAGGTTTTTTGGTGATTCACAACAGCAGCAATAAGGCTTGTTTTGAGCTCTTCTATATTCATTTTCTTTGAGGCAGAAATAAAAATCGCAGGGTTGTTTTCTTTGGCCATCCAAGATTGCTTTAACAGTTGAAAGTAAGTATCCTTGTTTTCAATAGTTTCATCCTCTAAGATAAATGGTTCCTTTAAGCTGTCAATTTTGTTGAATACCAGAATCACCGTTTTATTAAGCGCACCTATTTCTTTTAATGTTTCGTTTACCACGTGAATTTGATTTTCAAACGTTGGGTGACTTACATCTACAATGTGCAAAAGGATATCTGCTTCTCTAATTTCATCCAAAGTAGATTTAAAGCATTCTACCAATTGGTGAGGTAGTTTTCTGATAAACCCAACGGTATCGGTTAAAAGAAAGGAGGCCTCAGGCCATTCCACTTTCCGCACCGTACTGTCTAAAGTGGCAAATAGTTTATTTTCTGCAAACACTTCACTTTTTGCAAGAATATTCATGATAGTTGATTTGCCTACATTGGTATACCCAACCAATGCAACCCTCGTTTTCATATCCCTATTTCTCCTTTGGGTTGTGGCTTGCTTGTCAATTACATCAAGACGTTCCTTGAGTTTGATCACTTTGTTCCTTAGAATCCTTCTGTCGGTTTCGATTTCCGTTTCTCCCGGACCTTTCATTCCAATTCCGCCTTTGTGCTTACTTAAATGGGTCCACATCCTTGTTAATCTTGGGAGAAGATATTGGGTTTGGGCAAGCTCAACTTGGTATTTTGCTTGGGCACTTTTAGCCCTGCTGGCAAAAATATCGAGAATCAAATTGCTTCGATCCAATATTTTACATTTTAGGGTGTTTTCTAAATTTCTAAGCTGAGAGGGGCTCAATTCGTCATCAAAAATCACTATTTCAATTTCGTTCTCAACTACGTAATCAGAAATTTCCTGCAATTTTCCTTCTCCAATAAAGGTTTTTGGATTGGCATAATTTAACTTTTGCAAGAAACGTTTTTTTACCAAAGCACCTGCAGTATGTGCCAGAAATTCGAGTTCATCTAAATATTCTTCGGCTTGCTCTAATCTCTGTAGGTGATTAATTACCCCAACAATCACAGCTTCCTCTTGTTTTTTTACGGTATCAAATAATTTTGTTTTGCCCATTTAATTTTCTCCCAAAAATAGCTTGGAAAAAGTATCTTCGCTTTTTTGAATTAGTTTACAAATTAATGGCATTTCGTTGTTTTTTCAGTTGTTTCCTTTTATTAAGTCACTACATTTCGTTTGCACAAAATGTGGAATGGGGAAATGCGCAAAAAATTAAGCAAAAAACGCAATACAGTCAGATAGTTGGAGAAACGCCCAATGGGATATATTTACTAAGATGTAAATCACCTGATTTCTCCAGGGAGGTGATAGTAGAAAAGTACAAGGCAAATTTGTCGTTAGAGGCGAGTGTTCCGGCACCAGTTGCTATCAATGGTAATATCGAGAGAGTACTTTTGGTAAACAATGAGTTGTATATTTTTATCAGTGCAAAAAATACACAAACATCTAGCATCGATTTATTGGTTCAGAAAGTGGATGCCAATTTAAAACCCGTAGGCATACCCAATGTGATATGCAGTTTACCTTCTTCACAGTTTTTGGAGAAAAGGAAGATTCAAATCAAAACCTCTGCAGATAAAATGAAGGTTTTGGTGTTGTTTGTGAGTAAAAGTGCTGGTACAGGCGAGTGTAAGCTCAATTTATATGGATATAATGAGATGCTGCAACAACAGTTTGGAAAGCAGTTTACCTTGAATGAGGCTCCAGAAGATGTATTTATTACAAACTTTGAATCTGATAACAAAGGAAATGCATTTGTGCTCATTGATTTTCCTGCCAAGGAGGCTGATAAACAACTTGATAATAGGGATTTCTTTATGTATTCATTTTATCCAATGGAGGATAAAATGCTCGCTTATCAGTTAGGGAATGAGCATATTTTTATAGAAGAGTTAGGGATGGCCATCAACAATTTTAATCAGACGGTTTCTGTTTTGGGTTTCTATTCTGAGAAAGGAAAAGATCTTGTAAATGGTTATTTTATGGAGCGCTTTAGTATCTCAAAACGTAGTACAGAAGAAAAGTTTGCTGCGCCCATTGATGTGGAGATTTTGCAGCAGGTTACAGGAGGTAAAATTGAAAAAAAATATCCAAATCTCAAGAACTATTATATTAGAAAGATTGTTCCTAGGAGTGATGGGGGTGTTTTTTTAGTAGCAGAAAAATACACCAGAATTGAGCAAAGGTTTAATTACTACATGAACAATATTCCACAAGAAGGGGTTAGAATAACCTATAATTACGATGATGTAGCCTTGTTTTCAATAAACAAGGATGGGAGTATTCATTTTGGAGATTTACTAAGGAAAAGACAAAGTTCTATTGGAGACGGAGGATATACCTCAGGGATTTATACGCTGCCAACCCAAGACAATATCTTTGTGCTCTATAATTCTGAATTAGACAAAGACGGAAATATTATGTCGCACATGGTAAGTTACCTTGGGAAATCCGACGAGAAAATTGCTGTAAAGTCTAGTAATTTTAGCGTGGCACTTGTTCCCAGCGATTGCAAACAAACTGGGCCAAACAGTTTTATTGGTGCTACCATAAGAGACAAACAATTTACATTAATTCGAATAACATTTTAATTAGTTTGTTTTGTTAGATATATTTAGGTCGAACACGATTTTTTCTATTGCTGGACTGGTTCTTTTTACCGTACTAGTTAGGCTTGCAATATTTTTTGTACCTGCTCCTGTTGAACCTATTTTAAACACACCGTTTTCGGCACTTATTTTTGATTGGTTAAAGAATCATCAATTGTTTCCGTATCAGAATGCAGTAATTGCCACTATTCTTATTTTTTTACAGGCTTTATTGGTTAATTATATCAGCAGTGAACACGACATTATTTATAAAGGAAGTTTGCTACCAGGCTTGTTTTTTATTTTACTCAATAGCATCTACCCAGAACAGCTGCAATTAACACCACAATTACTTGCCAATACCTTTATTATTCTTTTGTTAAATAGGTTATGTTACTTATACGAATCGCCAAGGCCATTGCTATTGGTATTTGACGCAGGAATCTTACTTGGATTAGGGTTGTTGTTTAATTACGACTTAATTATTTACCTTCCATTTATCCTAATAAGCGTTTTGTACATGACTGCATTTAACCTTCGTTTTTGGTTAGTTGCTATTTTTGGAATTTTATTGCCCTTGTATTTTTTAGGTGTTGGATTTTTTGTTTTCGATCACTTAAAAGAGTTTATTCAGTCTATTGAAAACACACTAACAAAGAGTTATTTTAACCCTATAGGTATTACCTTTGTAGCAGGGGCAATTTGGCTCATTATTATCCCTGTTTTCGTTTTTTCAACCATTGAACTTCAACTTAATTTTTTAAGGAACAAGGTAAAAACAAGACGGATTCAACTGATTATTTTGGTGATGCTCTTGTTTGGAATCATTTCCATCTTTGCCGAAAATCAAGGTTATGTTTTTGGCCTAAACTTTATGAGTGCAACTCTAGCAATGATTATGGCAAATTATTTTATAAGGTCGAAACGAAAAATCTTTAAGGACCTGCTGTTTTTTGCAATGATTACCTGCATATGTTATTATCAATATTTTAATCATTAAGCTCAATGTTTTATTTTTTCTCCAAAGTATTGTTTGCACTTGTAGCGCCAGTAAGTAGTATTATTCTTCTTCTACTTATTTATTTTATCACCAAGATAAAAAGTTATTTGTATTGGGGTTTTGGTCTATTGGTTTTTTTTACCAACCCTTGGATTGCACAAAGCATGATGGCTTGGTATGAAGTGGAGCCTATAGCACTTAGTAAAAAAAATCAATACGATGCCATTATTATTCCTTCAGGATTTGTGCTTAATTATTCGGTAAATGGTCAGCAAAGGACAAATTTTAGTGATGGAAATGATAGGATGTTACAAGCCATTGATTTGTTTAAAAGAGGCATTGCGCCAAAGATTATTTACACGGGTGGCTCTGATACAATTTTTGGCGATTATGAGCCTGAGGCAAAATTGGGGAAAGCATTTTTGGTGAAATGTGGGATACCGGATTCTTGTATAATCATTGAATCAAAATCAATCAATACTTACCAGAATGCGGCATTCACTGCTAAAATGTTGTTAAAAAAGGACGCCAATTGGAATCAAAAAAAGTATCTATTATGTACTGCTGGGTTTCATATGCGAAGGGCTATGGCCTGTTTTGAGAAGCAAGGATTCTTGGTGGATGCCTACAGCACAGATATTAGAAGTATTAGAAGCAAAGACACTGTTCTAAATACCTTATTGCCAAATTATGGTGGATTGCAAATTTGGACCTATTTAATTAAGGAATGGATAGGATTTGTTGTTTATCAAATGAAGGGTTATATTTAGCAATAAGTAGTTCATTGAATTAGATTTTTTAGCGTAGAGGGAATAAACCTTTTATACATATTATTAGGAGTGGGTAAGAAAAATGACGGAAATTAAAGTTAGGGAAAACGACTTAGAGAATGAATCGGGATTGAATGAGCTAGCACTCTTCGAGTCTGATGTGATTGAAGTATTAGGTGCAAGAGAACATAACCTAAAGAATATTGATGTTACTATACCAAGGAACAAGCTTGTAACCATTACTGGATTGAGCGGAAGTGGTAAGTCGTCTTTGGCTTTTGACACTATTTTTGCTGAGGGACAACGGAGGTATATGGAGAGTTTTTCTGCCTATGCAAGACAGTTTATTGGCAACATGGAACGGCCAGATGTAGATAAGATAAATGGACTCTCGCCGGTAATAGCTATTGAGCAAAAAACGGTAAATAAGAATCCACGGTCTACTGTAGGAACCATTACAGAAATTTATGATTTCTTGAGGTTGCTATACGCTAGGGCAGCAGATGCCTATAGCTTTGTGAGCGGTGAGAAAATGGTCAAGTTTACCGAAGAGCAAATTATTGGTTCACTGGTTAGCAAATTTGAACAAAGAAAAATTTCTATTTTGGCACCTTTGGTAAAAGGAAGAAAGGGGCATTATAGAGAGTTGTTTGAACAGATAAGAAAACAAGGATATACCAAGGTGAGGTTAGATGGTGCAGTGGTGGAGATAACGCCCAAAATGCAGGCCGACCGTTATAAGATTCATGACATAGAGGTTATCATTGATAGGATAGAAACGAGCAAAGGCGCTAGATTTAGAATTACAGAAAGTGTAAAGAGCGCACTAAAAATTGGTAAAGGAACCATGGTGGTTTTAGACCATGAGGATGATAAAATATACCATTATAGTAAGTTCTTAATGGATCCTATTAGTGGAATAAGTTATGATGAACCACAACCCAATACATTCTCTTTTAATTCGCCTTACGGAGCTTGTCCGTCTTGTGATGGCTTAGGATTAAAGAGCATTATTGATGAGAAATCAATTATTCCTGATACAAAGCTTAGTATCAATAAGGGTGCGTTAGCTCCTCTTGGGGAGGCTAGAGATAATTGGACATTTCTTCAACTAAGAGAATTAGCTAAAAGGCATAAATTTTCGTTTGCTGATCCTATTGAAAAAATATCAAAGGAAGCTTTACATGTTATTTTACATGGTTCTGACGAACCATTGGTTGTGCCTTTTCAGTATAGCAGTGGTTATACCCAAAATTATAGTAGTAAATGGGAAGGATTAGTGCCAATTATCATTAAGCATTATCACGAAAAAAGTTATGATGCTATATACAAATGGGCTGAGGAATTTATGGAGATTCAAATTTGTCCAGATTGCCAAGGGGCAAGGCTTAAGAAGGAATCTTTGCAGTATAGAATTGGCCAAAAAAACATCGCCGAATTAGCTGCTATGGAGATTGGGGCATTGGGCGATTGGTTCGAACAGATTGAAAAACATTTGGATGCAAAACAACAGATTATTGCTACTGAAATTTTAAAGGAAATAAGAAGTAGAATTGAGTTTTTAAGAGGAGTGGGAATAGATTATCTTACCTTAAACTCTCCTGCTAAAACATTGAGTGGTGGCGAAGCTCAAAGGATTAGATTGGCTACTCAAATTGGGTCTCAATTGGTGGGAGTTTTGTATATTTTAGATGAACCAAGCATTGGTTTGCATCAAAGGGATAATAACAGGTTAATAGATTCTTTAAAAGCGCTAAGAGATTTAGGGAATAGTGTAATAGTTGTTGAGCACGATAAAGACATGATGGAGGAGAGTGATTATATTTTGGATATTGGTTATGGTGCGGGTGTGCATGGTGGACATATAGCGGCAATGGGTACTATGAGTGATATTTTGAAAAGTAATTCTATCACTGCTCAATATTTAAATGGAACAAAACGCATTGAAATTCCTAGCATAAGAAGAAAGGGTAATGGACTAACTTTAGAAATTAAAGGGGCAGGGGGGAACAATCTTAAGAAGCTCAATGTTTCTTTTCCATTGGGGACTTTTATTTGTGTTACGGGTGTGAGTGGTAGTGGAAAATCGTCGCTCATCAACGAAACATTATACCCTATTTTACGCCAACATTTTTATGGTAGTCACCAAAAGCCACTGGTATATCAATCTATCAAGGGATTAGAACATGTAGATAAGGTGATAGAAATAGATCAATCTCCTATTGGCAGAACGCCTAGAAGTAATCCTGCAACTTATGTAGAGGTCTTTGGAGATATAAGAACTTTGTTTGCCAATTTGCCTGAGGCAAAAATTAGGGGTTATAAGCCGGGTAGATTCTCGTTTAATGTAAAAGGAGGAAGGTGCGAAACATGCCAAGGTGCTGGCATGCGCAGCATTGAGATGAATTTCTTGCCTGATGTTTATGTAAAGTGTGAATCATGTAATGGCAAGCGGTATAATAGGGAAACATTAGAAGTTAGGTTTAAGGGAAAAAGCATAAATGATGTATTGAACATGCCTATTGAGGAAGCTGTTCATTTCTTTGAAAACACCCCTCATATTCTAAGAAAAATTCTTGCCTTAAATGATGTTGGATTAGGTTATATCACAATGGGCCAGCAAAGTACTACCTTAAGTGGTGGCGAGGCACAACGCGTAAAACTGGCAACTGAGTTAAGTAAGAGAGATACTGGTAATACTTTTTATATTTTAGATGAGCCCACAACAGGCTTGCATTTTGAGGATGTAAAAGTGTTGTTAGAGGTATTGCAAAAGTTAGTTGAAAAAGGGAATACCGTTCTGGTGATTGAGCATAATATGGACATGATAAAAGTGGCAGATCATGTGATTGATATTGGTCCAGAAGGAGGTAAATATGGAGGTGAGCTAATTGGTTTTGGAACGCCAGAAGAATTAATAAAAGTGAAGCGAAGCCATACTGCAAAATTCTTAGCCAAAGAATTAGCTTAAAAAGCGCATGAGCAAAGTCATGGTTTTTTACCATGAGTCTGGTTTCTTTTGCCTCACTTAATAAATTATTTATGAAACTAGCTCCTTACTTAAATTTCAATGGCAATTGTGAAGATGCCTTTCTGTTTTATTCAAATGTATTCGAAGGCGAAATGGGTGAAATTAATCGTTATGAAGGCTCCCCAATGGAAATTCCAGAAGGCATGGAAAATAAAGTGATGCATGTAAGTTTGAAGTTTGAGGAAAACGAAATCATGGGTTGTGATGATTTGCAAGCAACAGAAGCTCCCGCCAATAGTCAAATGATGTTAAGCTTTGTAGAAGTATTTGTGATGGATAGGGTATTTAATAATTTGGCTGATGGTGGCACCATAACCATGCCCTTACAAGACACCTTTTGGGGCGCTCGTTTTGGAATGATAACCGATAAATTTGGAATTCGCTGGTTGTTTAATTGCGATTTAAACTAATACCTGGTCGTTAGAAGAGAATCTGTATCCTATGCCTCTAGCAGATTGAATAAAGGCGGGATTTTTTGGGTCCTCCTCAAAGTATTTTCTTAAGGCAAGGATAAAGTTGTCTATGGTTCTGGTATTAGGAATAACCGTGTAATCCCAAACAACTTTTAAGATATGCTCCCTGCTAACTACTTGCTCTTTGTTTTCTATCAGTAGGCGCATGAGCATGATTTCTTTTTTTGTTAATTCAAATTTGCCGTTGATGCCTGAAGCTTCATGGTTTTCAAAATTGATCCAATTATTGCCAAAATGGAAGAGTTTTGGCACCTTGTTTTCATTGCTACTTTTTATTTGCTTACTTCTTTCAATGAGCTTAGTAATGCGTAAAATCAATTCTTCTAGCTCAAAAGGTTTGGTTAAGTAGTCATCTGCACCCTTTTTTAGGCCGTTAATTCTATCTGTAGGCGTGTTTTTGGCAGATAGAAACAAAACAGGTATTTGCTGGTCATACATACGAATGTTTTCGCATACCATTAAGCCGTCCATTTCGGGCAGCATGATATCCAATACCACTAAATCGAATTTCTGCTCTCTAAACCGCTTAATAGCATCTGTGCCAGTTCCTGAGACCTGCACTTGATGACCTTCCAATTCAAGGTTTAATTTGATGGCATGCTGTAAATTTACCTCATCCTCCACTAATAAAATTCTAGTCTGCATCTGATTCTAATTTAATTTGAAAAATAGTTCCATTTGGCACATTATCAATCACACTTATTTTACCATTGTGTAGTTGAACCAAATGCTTTACAATAAATAACCCCAAGCCTGTCCCTTTTGTTTTTCGGGTATTCTCATCCCCTATCCTAAAAAACTTATTAAAAAGCATTTTCTTGTCGTCTTCATTGATTCCAGGGCCATTATCATCTACCGACAATAGTATAAAATTCCCTTCTTGTTTTAAAGAAACTTTTACCTTCCCTATTGGTCCAGCATATTTCAATGCATTACCAATGAGGTTAGACAAAATCATTTCTATTGCAGTTGCATCGGCTTTAACAATTACTTGATCTTGAATGTTTAAATCGATTGCTTCACTTTCTGGCCTAGGCTTGTTGTAATTAATAACAAACTCCTCTGTAAGCTCACTCAGGTTAATATTATGCTTGTCTAAAACATATTTGCTGCTATCTAATTGTGCAGAAAGCAGCAATTTTTCTACTTGGTCTTTTAATCGCTCTGTTTCATTTAAGGAATTCTGCGCAATGGTATGAATTTGTTCTGGATTGAGATGTCTTTTGAGCAAGGTTTCCATATACAATTTCATTGCGGTGAGCGGAGTTTTTAACTCGTGTGTAACAGATAACAAAAAATTATTCTGAAGCTTATTGAGCACCAATTCCTTTTTAAAACTCCGGTAAATAACAATTACACCAACAAGCAATAGTAGCATCATCACTACACCTTCCGCCACATACATAAATAGTTTGCGATTTAGGCCTTTTTCTAGCGCCTGATAGCTATCTATACTTGGCCTAATCATAAAATTATCCAAGGGTAAAAAAGGGTCAAGAATCACTACCTCCAACTCAGGATAATTAGAGGCAAAGAACTTTCTCATGCCAATGCTGTCTTCAAAAAGTTGTTGGTCTATGGCACCTTGTAAATCAAAGCTTGCCTTATAGCAATTTAATTCTAAGAGATTCTTTTTCTGTTCAAAAATTAACTTTGAGTTAATGCAATGCGCATACGTCCACCATGTAAATGCAGCGAAAATATATAAACTAAGTAATATTAAAATTAATCTAGCTCTACTCAATGGATAGGTTGATTAAATTTCCCACAAAGTGTTTTTACTTGGCTTGGTGTATTTTTTAATATTCAGCCAAAAAGCAATAATTAAATAGATAATAATTGGAGAACCCATTGTTATAAATGAGGTATAGATGAAATACAATCTTATTTTACCTGAGGAAATTCCCAGACGATCGCCCATGTAGCTACATACTCCAAAGACTCGTTTTTCGATAAAAAATTTGATTTTTTCCATAATTCTTCATGAGCGAAGTTATAAAAAAATTATTCTTTTACGGGATTTATTTGCCAGCCATCACTTAACTTGTACTTAGGATTATCTGGCATTGCAAGGTTTGTAAGCATATTGATGCCTAAACCTATGCCTAAAGAGACCCCAATTTTACCAAAATCTGATAATTCTGAGGATTCATTTAGCCTATCTAATAATAAAATTGAACCTACGGCTGTGGCCAAGGTTAAGGTGGCTTTTAGAATAACCCTACCCGGACTAGATCTTCTAAACGCTATTACATCTGAGTATTTAATTTCTTTATAGGAAACTGGTTTATTTGATGTTTTGCCAAAGAATTGTTTTGTGTTTGATTCTATTTTGCCCAGCACAAAAGTGCTATCATTCACTTGTGTTAAAGTGTTTAAAAAGGTTTCGGTCTGACCCAAGTATCCGCGATAGGAAATGCTTAGTTGATCCCCTACCTTAGCCTTGATAATTTTACCCTCGCTGGCATTAATAAATAAGATAGAATTTTGTGCAAAAAGGGCAAATGTAAAGAAGAAAAAAAGAACTAATAGATAGCTTCTTTTTGAGGTTTTAATAAATGGTTTCCTATAGCGCATGACAAACATTTTTTGTTTATGCAATAATAGTTTTTTAGTTGAATTAATGCTTGCGATTCTTTCGCATTGGCACTAAAAATTCCAAGCTTCTCCCATTGGTTGGTAATATGATTTTCTTCAGCAGGTATTTCCCATGTCCAATCTTGTACTTTGTTGCATAACCAATATAGTTGATTGTGTTTGCCATAAGCAAATAAAACAGGTATGATGGCATTGATTAAAATGGAGTCAAAAAATGATTCTGAAATAGCAACTTTTTCTATATGAGATTCTTTGCCGTTTGGATGTAAATCGCCAATATCAACCTGCTGCTTTCCCTTAATATTTGTTAAACTCTTCACCTCTTTCACCGTATTGCATTTTATGTACTGTGCGAGGGGGCTTGGGTTAATTCTCATCCATTCTGCAAATTGAAATAGTCTAAGTGTAGGGAAGTTTGCGGGTCTGGTTCTGCCAAATTTCCAGATTGAATTATCGAGGCATTTTAGTTCATGTTTTTTACTTAGAAATTGGAAATTGTTTTGTAAAGTTTGATTATATTCATTGCTCATTTTTTTATTTAGAAATCCTGCTGTTCCTAACACCAATGATTGAATTGCAATGAGGTCTGAAGTGTATTTGCCCAATATTGAATTTGGTAGTTGAAAGCTTAATAATTCAAATGGCATGGCATTCGTTTTTTGGCCAAATGCAATGGCAATTTGATGATATAAAAGTGCTTCCCAATTTCCATTTAGTTTGTTTAATGTTTCAAATAAATTGTTGTGTTTTTTTTCTAATCTTTCTACCGATAATTTTTCAATCCAAAAGGTCCATTCAACGGCAGGTAATTTTTGAAAAATGGGCGAACATGGAATGTCATTATTTCCCAACATTAAATTTTGGTAGTTTACCATCATTTCTTTGGAAAGAAGGTCTTTAATTTCTAAGGTAGGCAAGAATTCACCCTCGTGATTAATGATTTCTGTATCGTGCTCCCAAACTACATGCAGGATTACATTGTCGTAAGCTTTATCTAAATGGTGTTTATGTTTGATCCAATCGCTGCTTTTAATATGAACTTCCACATTTCCTACCCAAGTGGTATTTGATAGCCTAATTTGGGCATTAAAGAAATCAGGACCTGAGCCGTTGTTTAACAGCCCAGGTTTTATAATCTCCAAGGGTCTGCCATCGGTAGTTATGAGTTTTTTGTTGAGTAAGTATTTGTATTGCCATACAAATTGGAGTAAATCTTCATTCATAAGTTAAATTTTATTTAAGCTTTTGTTATCAAATTAAATTTTGAAATAAAACTAAAGCATTTAAAACACTATCGGAGTTTGGTTCAGACCGAGAATGGCGGAAAATGGACGAAAAACGGCTTTGCTAAAATGCCAGAATAAAGAGCTACCTTGCTTTTTTAAAATAAATCCAGTTTCTATGAAAAAATTTCTTTTTGGGCTAGTTTTGGTCCTATTTCAACTCAGTTTATTGGCGCAAACGAATTTGCCAACCAGTTGGAATTTTAGCTCTCCGGGTATTGGGAGCCCACCTGTTGGTTGGACATTAGGATTAGGAACCAATGGCAATTTGACCTATGCTTTTGGAATAGGAGATAATCTTTCTTGCAGGTTGGATGCCACTAATGAATATGTGCTTATTCAAATAGCGGATAAGCCAGGTGCATTGAGTTATTATTTGAGTCCGCAAAATGCAGGTGCGGCATGGGGCGGACAGTTTGATGTTCAAGAAAGTTCAAATGGTACAACATGGACAACACTAAGGTCTGTTACCAGTAAGGCAAACTCATCAACAAATTATAACAATAGTAAGTATACAGATTTTCCTAGCGCTTCGGCAAGGTATATTCGTTTTTTTTATACCCAGAAATTGCCTGGTGGTGTATCTGGAGTGCCAGGTGGCAATATGGGGCTAGATTCTGTTTTAATTCAGGCAGCGCCTGCACCACCTTCTGCTAATATTTTTGTGTTTAAAAACGCTGCTCAACAGTTGAGTGGTGGAAACACAGTAATAGGAACAAGTGCAAGTAGTGCATTTACCATTGAAAATAGGGGTACGGCTCAATCTTTATCAGTAGATAGCATTGTTTTTTATGGTGATGCAAAAGCTGATTTTAGTGTGGCTGGGCTACCTTTGCTTATTAGTGCAAGTTCTTCTGTAAATATATCTGTGTTGTTTACTGCCGGTGCGCAAGGTTCTAGAAAGGCGCAAATGAAAATATTTTGCAATGATTCATTAAAGAATCCTTTTGTGTTAAATTTATATGGCATTGGTGGAACAGTTGCCACAGAGCCGAGTACCATTCTGAGTAATCTTACTTTTACAAATCTAAAGCCCTTTGGATTTGTAGGCAACTATCAATTCAGTGCGCCAGGGCCAGAGAAGTTTATGGTGCTAAAAAAACAAGGAGGTGCCATAACAGATGCGCCTGTGGATGGTTCTACCTACAATGTAGGAGATTATATAGGTAGTTCTCAAGTGTTGTATATTTCTGATAGTGCCATGGCAATTTCGCCTACTTATATTTTAGCAAACACCCAATATTCCTTTGCCTGCTATAGTTTTAATGGTCCAGCTGGCTATGAAAACTATCATCAAAGTGGTGTTATTTCTGGTACTGTAACAAGTACGGGTCGCAGTTTTGGCAATTATTACCAAGGGATCAACCCAAATAACCCCAATTTTGTGAGCAGTTTAAGTGCTAAGATTAATCCTCATGATACTATTTATTATAGCAATTATATTTCTAGGTTGGTAAATCCATGGCTTACAAGAGATACATCGGCCGGCAAGAAAGTAGTGACTTGTGTTTATACAAACCACCAGTTTTTATACAATGAACCATTTTTATGGGCAAATGGCAACAATGGGGCTGTATTAACGCGTGAGCATACATGGCCTCAAAGTTGGATGCCAAGTAATTCTGGGAACCCAGATTGGCCAAATGCCGTTGGCACCACTAAAGAATTGCCCGAGTATAATGACTTACATAATTTATTTCCTGCACATCAGGCCAATGCCAATGCAAGAAGAAGTAATAATCCGTTTGATGAGGTGGTAACCGCAACTTATACCTCTCCAACAGGCTTTGGTGTTGTAGGTAAAGACAGTTCAAATAGAACAGCGTATGAGCCAAGAGCAGAGCAAAAGGGAGATATTGCTAGGGCTTTATTTTACATGGCTGCTTGCTACCATGGAATTGGAGGGCGAAATTGGTCTATACCAGTGAATCAGAATTTAGCTTTACTAAGAGAGTGGCACAGGCAAGATCCACCTAGTAGTATGGAAATTGCCAGAAATGAGTTTATCGCCGTTACGCAAGGGAATCGCAATCCTTTTATTGATTTTCCTGAGTGGGCAGACCGTATTAATTTTTCGAATATGACATATGTAGCAGATACGGCAGCATCTGGTTATATAAAGGTATTAAGGCCTACGGCCAGCGATATTTGGATGAAAAGGGGCAATGCTGTTGTTACTTGGGACGCTTTAGGCATGGATTCTTTGGATGTTTTTTTTAGCATGGATTCTTTAAAAAGTTTGATTTTGCTTGGTAGGTATTCGGCACAGCTGGACTCTGTTTCTGCTGTAATCGCAAGCGAGTTTGTAGTGCCAACGGGTATTGTTTTAATAAAAGCCGTTGGTCTGAACCTATCAGACACGTCTGATTATTTTAAATTAAGCATGGTTGATTTTGTGGAAGCACACATTGGTTCAGACCGCCCCAACATTTATCCTAATCCATTTGAAGATTTTATCACTTTATCTGGAGGCGAATTTTTAAGTGAAGGATCCGCATTTGAAATATATAATTTTTCGGGAGAAAGGGTGAAAGAAGGAACTTATTTTTGGGATTTAAAATTAGATACTAGAGACTTGTCTAGAGGACTTTATTTTATCAAATTGACCAATGAGAAATCGCAATTTTTACTTAAAATGATAAAACAATAATTGGGGTAAATTAGCCAAAAAGAGGACTAAAATCCAGTTAGTTGGATAAAATTTGGGTATAAGAATAGATGTATAAACAATTAATTTTCAACTCCATATAATATATAATAAAATATTTATCTTGAATCTTGGATTTTATTTTATATCTTATGGCCCGAATTATGCCCTAGATGTTCAGATTTTTTTTAAGATAAAATTAGAAAATAAAGAGATAACACAAACCAATAATTATGATTAAAACAATTACTAAAACAAGATCAGTCTTTCGCAAAAAAGCGATGCTGTTTGCGTTGGTGCTTTCATTGTTTTCCTTCGGGAAATTGATAGCCCAACCACTCAATGGTTCCTATACCATTGGAACGGGTGGTACTTATGCCACCATGGCTGCCGCCCTATCAGATTTAAGTTTAAATGGAGTAAGTGGTCCAGTTACTATGACTATTTTGCCAGGAACTTACACTGTAACCGCTACAATTGCAATTGGAAACTATGCAGGTGTAGACATCAGTAATCCTTTGGTATTTACTTCTGCCAACCGCGATTCAGTTATTTTCACAGGAACCGTATCTAATGGAGCTATTATTGCATTAAACCAATGTAAGTATGTAACTTTAAGGAACATTTCTGTTGTAAATAATATTAGTACAGCAAGTGGTTCTGGTATTGGTATTGTTGGTGCAACTACAAGTAACACTGGAACAGGTAATTCTGTAAAAGGTTGTAAGGTTAGCTTGCCAAACTCAAGTAATTCTTATCTCTCTATGGGTATTCAGACCACCACCTCTACAACTGGTTATGGAACTAATGGGCAGGTAAGAGCAGATTCTATTAGTATTGATAGTAACTTAGTAATAGGTGCTTATTATGGTATTTACTTATATGCCCCAACTGCTATTTCTAATTTATATGGACGTGAAATCAAAATTAGAGGCAACGTATTAAATGATAGCAAATATTATGGTATGTATTTATACTATATGCAGAATGGTGTTGAATTAACAGATAACATTGTTAATGTAAGTGCTACCGCATTTTATGGAATTTTTGGTGTAAATTGGTATAACCATTTTACCGGTAACAATCCACATAGAATTGTAAATAATAGAGTGTATAATTCAGCTTATGGTATATATTTTACCAATATAAATTCAGGGGCTGCAAATCCAACTCAAATATACAACAATGTGGTTGTGGGAAGAGCAGGAGTTTATAACTATGGTATATATTTAACTTCAAGTGCTACTTATGCAGCTAACCATAGAATTCATCACAATACTGTTAAATCATTAAGTTCAACTTATGGATATTGTTTATATGTAACTGGTAACAATGCTGGTAACTTAATTAGCTGTACAAATAATATTTTTGCATTAGGTACAACTAACGCAGGTTATTATCCAGCTTACTTCGCAGCTAATCCAGTAAATCCTTCTGGTGGACAAGCAGTAAATTGTAATGTTTATTATAGTGTTGGTGCAAGTGCTGCAAACAAATTATATAGAGGTGCTGCATATACAGCAACTAACTTTAATACAGCAACTGCTGGTGGAGACTCATCTTTTATAGATATGCCAAGCTTTACAAGTACACTTAATGATGGACACTTATTAGATGCATGTAACAAAAGAGGTTCTGCGTTGGGAAGCTTTATGGTTCCAACAGATATAGATGGCCAAACCAGATCAACTACTGAGCCTTTAATTGGAGCAGATGAGTCGTCTAGTTTAAGCAACAACTTAATGGCAGTGGCATTGGTTTCTCCTGTTATGCCTATTACTGCAGGTGCGCAAGACTTATCAGTACGCGTTAAGAACTCAGGTTCTAACACCTTAACTTCATTTAACGTTTCTTACAGATTAAATAATGGAACACCAGTTACTTTAGCCTATAGCGGTTCTTTGGCACCATGTACAGATACTGTAATGACTTTCACGGGTACAAACCAAATCACTTTAGGTAGTTTAAATGTAATTAAAGTTTATACTTCAGATCCTAATGCATCTACCGATGCTGACCCAACAAATGATACCATCAATGTAACATTAAAATCACCATTGAGTGGAAATTATACCATTGGTACTGGTGGAACCTATCCTACTTTCCAAGCAGCATCAGCTGATTTGGCAAATGGTGTGGGCGGTCCAGTTAGATTCCAAGTTTTACCTGGAGCATACTTAGGTCAGGTTATTATTAACGGACCAATTGCTGGAGCTTCAGCAATTAATACAATTACTTTTGATGGTGATACTGCTGCTACAAGAACTTTGACTGCAAATATTGCTGCTCAAGGTGCATTTGTAATCAATCAGGCCAACTTTGTGAAGTTAAGAAATTTAACGATCACAAATACTGCAAGTGGTGCAACTGTAGTGGGTATTGTAGGTAATACTACAAATAATGCAGGTACTGGATGTGCAGTAACAAAATGTATTTTAAATTTAGCTGCAATTCAAACCACTTCTTATGGTATTTCAGTAACTGCAACTGCTGGTGGCCATGGCCAATCTGCTTGTAGAACTGACTCAGTAACCATAGATAGCAATGTAATTAGCAATGCTTATTATGGTATCAGTGTTTATGGAGCTTCGAATTCTTCTGCTAACAGAGGACTTTTGGTTAGGTATAATACACTTAATAATAACTATTACATGGGTATTTCTATGCAGTACAATTATGCTAGCATGGATTTAATAGCCAATTCAATTACCTTCCCGGTAGCCTCAACTATGGGATATGGTATGTATTTGTATGGTAACAATAGCTCAGCAGGTCAGTTAACAACCATTTCAGGAAATAAAACAGATGGTGCTGCCTATTCAGGTATTTATTGTTATAATTTCTCTTCGGTTGGTCCGATAGACATTTTTAACAATGCTACTTACAGACAAAATTATCAATATACCTATGGTTTGTATCTTTATGCTACTACTGCATCAAGTGCAAGAGTAATGCATAATACATTTGTTTTAGATGTTGCTCAATCTGGACCAACTTATGGCGCCATGGTTGGATATTTGCCAACTAACTCAATTGTAAAGAATAACATTTTTGCTTGTACCGCAACTTCTGGTACACAAACACCACTTTATTTATATCAAGGTCCATCAACAGTTTCAAATGCTGTAAATTACAATTTGTATTGGAATGCTGCTGGTACAGCTACCTTATATAGAGGTTCAGCATTTACTTCTGCCAACTTCAAAACAGTTGCAGCTGGTGGTGATTCATCTTACTTCGCTGATCCAAGGTTTATAAATGCTACTTCTAACGTGGCAGTAACTACCTGTTTTAATGGTGTTGATTTATTGTCGTCTGTTCCTACAGACATCACCAATGTAACTAGGTTAAATCCACCTAAGGTTGGAGCTTATGAAAATACCACTCCAATTTCTTATGCATCATCTAGTGCTATTCAAATGACGGGCCAAGTTGCACCAGGTGCAACAAACTTCCCTGTATTAAGAATACCTGTGGTACTTCAAGGTTGTGGTACTGGTTATACAACCAATGTTTACTTTAACACTGCTGGTAGTACAAATGCAAGTGGTGATATTGCTTCTGCTAAATTATATAGCACAGGTGTTGGATCATCCTTTAATACAATTAAATTGGTTGGAACAGTAACATCACCTTCAGGTGCATTTGCCTTTACAGTTTCAGATACCATCAACAGAGATTTGGGAGATACAGTAAACTATTGGTTAGCTTATGACGTAGCTTCAGGTGCTACCAATAACAATTTATTAGATGCTCGTATCGATAGTATCAATGTGCTTGGTGCAAATAGAATTCCTACCAATAATAACCCAACAGGTTCTTTAGTGGTAGCTGCTCCTATGACTTACTTGAGTTCAACTTCTGAGCATCCTTCTTTGAGTACTGTTGCTTTGGGCAATACAAATGTAACAATGTTAAGAATTGCTGTTAATACTTCTACTGTTGGTTCACCAATTGCTGCCACTTCATTCAACTTGAATACAGTTGGTGGTGGTAATGACACCTTAAATATTGCAAATGCAAAAATTTACTACACAGGAAGTAGTGCAACTTTTAGCGCAGCTAATTTGTTTGGTACTTATTCTGTAACTGCACCAACTGCGGCTGTATGGCCAGCTTATGTTATTTCTGGAAGTCAGCAATTAAATAACGGAACCAATTATTTCTGGTTAACTTATGATATTAAGTCAAATGCTGTAATTGGAGATTCAATTGATGCTGAAGTTACTTCAATCACTGTTTCTGGTTCACCTCAAACTCCAACTATTACTGCTCCTGCTGGTTATAGAAAAATCAGGGCAGAATATTGTGTAAGTGCTGCTACTACAACTGCAGATGGTGAAATTTGGAATGTAACAGTTGGATCATTAAATAATACTTCAACATGTTTAACTACAGGTGGTCCTGGATCAACATTAAGTCAGTATTCTAATTATACCGCAACTGTAGCTGCTCCTAGTTTAGTTGCGGGTGTGCCAATTCCATTCTCTGTTAACACTTCAACATGTGGTGGACAATACAATGGTGTTTTGGGTATTTGGATAGATTTAAATCAAGATGGTGACTTTTTAGATGCAGGTGAAACTGTACATATGTCGCCAAGCTTCTTATATGCTACCACCATGTTCAGAACAGGTTTCATTACTATTCCTTGTACTGCCATGTTAGGACAAACACGTATGCGTGTAACTCAAATTGAAACCACTGTATCGCCAATTGCATCATGCGGAACTTACGGATATGGTGAAACTGAAGATTATTTAGTGAATATCGTTAACGGTGCTGCAACATTTACAAATGCTACAGCTATACAAATTACTGGTTCTACTTCTGCAGGTGCTTTAGATGTTCCAATATTACGTGTACCTGTGAAAGTATCTGCTTCACCATGTAACCCTGCTGTTATCACTAACTTTAGATTTAACACTGCTGGTACAACTTCAGTAAGTAATATCGTTTCTGCTAAGTTGTACAAAACAGGTGCTTCTGGTACCTTTAGTACTGCCAATTTAATTGGAACCTTAGCTTCACCAAGTGGAGTAATGGAATTTATTGTTACAGATACTGTTAATAATGATACAAACAATTATTGGTTAGCTTATGATGTATCATCTTCATCTGCTAATAACAATGTGTTAGATGCTCGTTTCGATAGCTCTGAGGTGTTTGGTACATTTAGATTGCCAATCAATGGAAATCCAACTGGTAATAGATTAATTTCTACACCAATGACTTATGTTTCTTCTACATCTGTTCATACTGATTTGTCTGCAATACAGCCAAACTCAACCAACAACAGAATGTTAAGAATTCAGGTTAACACAAGTTCTTCTGGTGCTCCAGTATCGCTAACCTCGTTCTCATTGAATACAAATGGTGGTTCAGGAAATGATACATTGAACCTTGCAAATGCTAAGGTTTTCTATACAGGTAATAACCCTGTGTTCAGTGCAACTACTCAATTTGGTTCTACTTATTCTCCAGTTGCTCCAAGCACTTTGGCATGGCCTGCATTCCAGATTACTGGAACTCAGCCATTGGGCAACGATACCAACTACTTCTGGGTTACTTTTGATTTGAAGCCAGGTGCAATCACATTGGATTCAGTTGATGTGGAAGTAACTAGTTTAGAATTTGGAGGAACGCCTCAAACTCCTTCGGTAACTGCACCTGCAGGAAGCAGAAGAATTCGCAATCCATATTGTGCATCTAATGCAACCACAACTGCTGATGGAGAAATTTGGAACGTTACAGTTGGTACATTAAATAATACTTCATCTTGTACTACTACTGGTGGTGCCGGTTCTACTTTAAGTCAGTATTCAAACTTTACAGAAACCTTACCTGCTGCAACTTTAGTTGCTGGTATGCCGCTTCCATTCTCAGTAGCAACTTCTACTTGTGGTGGTAGTTACCAAGGTGTTTTAGGTATTTGGATTGACTTGAACCAAGACGGTGACTTTACAGATGCCGGTGAAACTCAATACATGTCGCCATCATCTTTTGCTTATGGATTAAATGTGTTTATCACAGGTAATTTAAGTATTCCTTGTACTGCCACTCCAGGTATTACTCGTATGCGTGTTGTATTAATTGAAACTACTGTTACTCCTATTAGTTCATGTGGAACATACGGATACGGTGAGACAGAAGATTATGCAGTGAATATTGTTAATGGTTCACCTTCTTTTGCAAATACTACTGCTATTCAAAATACAGGTATAGTAATGTCTGGTACTAACAATGTTCCAGTATTGCGTGTACCGGTTAAAGTTGCAGTTTCTTCTTGTAACCCTGGTTTAATAACTAATGTAAGATTTAACACTGCAGGTACAACTGCAGTAGGTAATATTACTTCTGCCAAATTATATAAAACTGGTGCTTCAGCTAACTTTAGCACAGCTAATTTGCTAGGTTCATTGCCTTCGCCTAGTGGTTTAATGGAATTTATTATTGCTGATACAGCAACTAATGATACCAACAACTATTGGTTAGCTTACGATATCTCTTCAACTGCTACTTCTTCAAACGTGGTGGATGCAAGATTTGATAGTATAGAAGTATTTGGAGCTTTCAGAACTCCAATTGCTGGTAACCCTACTGGAAATGTTCTTATCTCTAATCCAGTGGTTCCTACGTTGATTACTACTGCTGCTACCAATTTAGCTACAACAACAGCAACCATAGGTGGAAGCGTTACCTTCAACGGTTTTGTTACTATTACTGGAACAGGTGTTGTTTATTCTACAACTGCTAATCCGGTTAGATTTGGAACAGGTGTTGTTGATTCTGCTTCTGTAGTTGCAGTTCCAACAGGTAACTTTAACTTCAATATCGCTGGTTTAACACATTCAACTAAATACTATTACAGAGCTTATGCTATCAATTCTGTAGGTACTGGTTACAGTGTTCAAGATAGTTTCACAACTGCACCAATTATTAGCTCATTGCCTTATTCACAGAATTTTGAATCGGGTGCTGCTGGTTGGACAAGTATGTTAACTTCTTCTAGTTCTGCTGTAAACTGGATTGTAGGTTTTGCTACTAATAATAACTGGGTTCTTGGAACTCCTGCAAAAACTTATTTAAATGGTGCGCGCAGTGGTACAAAAGCTTGGGTTACTAAATTAACTGGTACTTACGATATTGACCATGATGCGTCTGTTGTTTCACCACAATTTAACTTCACAGGTGTAACCAACGATCCAGTTGTAAGATTTAACCATAAGTTTAAATCTGAAACAGATTGGGATGGTTTAATCGTAGAAATGTCTATAAATAATGGATATTGGAGACGTGTGGATAGCGCTGTTGGTACTGGTACAAACTACAATACTCCAATTAGTCATGCTTGGTATAATGACAATGTAAGCTACCTCGCAAGTGGTGGTGTATTGGCACCTCCTTATTTCTCTAATGATATCGGTTCTGGTTCAGTTTATTCTAGCCAAGATAGTGGATGGATTCAAAGTGCATTCAGATTAGCTGGAGCTGCTGGACAAACAAATGTTCGTGTACGTTTCCGTTTTATTGCTGATACTTATGTAAACGACGAAGGTTGGGCATTAGATGATATCGAAGTTGTAAATATTGTTGCTCCAACAGTTGCTTCTTCTTCAGTTTCAGCCACAAGTAATGCTACTACTACTATGAACGTTAGCTGGACTTCAGGTAACGGTAATGCTAGAATAGTTGTTGCTAGGTTAAATGCTACTACTCCTGTTGCTCCTTCAAATAATACCTTGTATAATGCTAGTGCCGCATTCGGTGGTACAACTACTACAGGAACAGGTAACTTTGTGGTGTACAATGGAACAGGATCTTCAGTGGTTATTACTGGACTTGCTGCTGCTACTCAATATGCATTTGATGTTTATGAGTATAATGGTAAGTACATGCATAATATGTTTGCTGCTGCTGCTACTGGAAGTTCAACAACATTGCCTGTAAGCTGGTTAAGCTTTACTGGTTTTGCCAATGGTGATAATGTTGACTTAGTATGGGTTACTGCTCAAGAGATAAATAACAAAGGTTTCGAAGTTGAACGTTCATTGGACGGAGTAACATTTGAAAACGTTGGATTTGTTAAAGGTGCTGGTACATACAATGGCAAGTTAAATTATGCATTTGTTGATGCTGGTATTTTAGCTTCTACGCCAGTTGCTTACTATCGCTTGAAGCAAGTTGACTTCGACGGTAAGTTTGAGTACAGTTCAACAGTGGTTGTTCGCAACAATGTTGATGCTGCTAATGAGGTGAAAGTATATCCTAATCCATTTAAAGAATCAGTTTCAATTGAGTTACGTAATGCAACTGAATTAACTGGTACAGCTACTCTAATTGATATTCAAGGAAGAGTTGTAAAATCTATTTCATTGAATCTAGACAAAGGTTTTGGCGCATTTGAAATGAGCGGTTTAGATGAATTGAAGGATGGAGTTTATTTTGTAAAAGTGAACATCGGTGGCCAGTCATACCAAGAGAAATTGGTAAAGGTTGGTAAATAATCCAAAGGTTCTTTAATTAAAAAGGGGCAGTCATGAAAATGGCTGCCCCTTTTTTTGTGATTTTACTATTGGAATATTGTTTAACGACTTCACATTTTAAGGAATAGGGATATTCCACAGATGTATTAGAAAGCTAAATTTTCCTAGATAATATATTATTGTATTTTGAGGTTTGGTAACGCAAATAGGAAGTATACCACTCTATACAACATAAAAGCCCAATCTCTTTAAGAAATTGGGCTTTTTGTTGAATCTCGTTAGATTGGTTTATTTTTTTCTTCCAACCAATACTATATCCCAAGTGTGATCTAATCTGTCTTGGGTGAGGTAGAAATCTGAGGTCTCAATTTTGATGGTATTCTCGTTTGTTTCTTTAAGTTCTTTTCTCATCATACTTGTTAAAAAGTTGTAGGGAGCCACCAGCCAAGATGCAGGAATAATTTTATGCAATCCAAGTGGATCAAGCCTCAGTATTTTTTTTGCCCACTTGGCATTTTCTTCATAGTATAAATTAACCTTTTCATTTCCTTGAACTCCCCATAATTCTATGCTATCGAAAACCTGTGAAGCTTCATTTTTCATTTCATCAAAGGTGTATTCATGCACGTGGAAGGGGTTTCTAGCTATGCTCATTTTAGCATTCGGTGTTGTGCATAGAAATGTGCCACCTGGCTTAAGAACACGCTTTACGTCCTCCATAAAGGCTTTTCTTTGATCAATGTGTTCAATAAATTGAAATGCAGTAACCACATCCTTTGATTCTGATTCAATTGGAATAGGAGGTACCTTTCCAGAAATGAAGCTTAAATTTGATTTAGCCTTGTGTTTGTTTCGAGCCTCCTCTATTGTTTTTTCGCTGTAATCTACACCAATGGTTGTTTGGGTGTAATTGGCTAAATATTGGGTTCCGTATCCATCGGCACATCCAATATCTGCTGTGTTTTTATCTCTTAAGAAGGGGATAGCCCATTCGTAAGCAAAAAAACACCTTTTTACTGTTACATTATTGCTTTCTTCAAAACTTGGTCTTTCTCTATCAAACATGGATTTTAAAATAAAATGCACTTAGTTTTAAAATGCACCTTGCAAAAATAAGCAATTGAATTACTTTGCTATAAATTATTTGATAAAATGGATTTCAAAAAATTAATTTCTTTTTTAGAGCAATTGGCTTTGCATAACAATAAGGATTGGTTCGACCAAAATAGAGGCACCTATACTGATTTGCGGACAGATTGGATTCAATTTGTGCAGGATTTGATTGCTTCTATCCAAGCAATTGACCCAAGTATTGGTTCAATTGATGCTAAGAATTGCATTTTTCGAATTAATAAGGATGTTAGATTTAGCAAAGATAAGTCTCCTTACAAAACCAATTTTGGTGCGATCATAAACAAGGGTGGTAAAAAGGAAATGACTTCAGGCTACTATATTCATATTGACCCTAAAGAGATATTTGTAGCGGGGGGATCGTATCAGCCTAGTCCAGAATTATTGGCCTCGGTTCGGCAAGAAATCGATTACAATTTTGATGAATTTAAAGGTATAGTTGAGCATAAGAATGCTGTAAAATTGTTTGGCGCCTTAAATGGAGAAAAACTCAGTAGACCACCCAAAGGATACACAGATGATAACCCTGCTATATCATACTTAAAGCATAAAAGCTTCATTTTTGTAAAAAATATCAGCACCAAGGATTTATTTGCTAAAGGTTTTGAAAAGGAGGTGATTCATGCTTTTATGGAGATGAAGCCACTGAATGATTTCTTGAACAGATGTTTGTAAGAGCATTCTTTAAAGAAAATTTTCTAAGGTTTTCATTTTATTTTGTGTCTCCACCCATTCATTTATAGCAATTGAATCTTTTGTAATTCCTGCACCTGCATATAAGGTGATTAGATTGTTAGAATATTGCATGCACCTTAAGTTTACATATAGATTTGGGTTGTTTTCTTTTATTACCCCTAGAAACCCAGTGTAGAGAGTTCTTTCAAAACCTTCATGTTTTTCTATAAAGTTTATGGCACTTTGCTTTGGAATGCCAGCGGTAGCTGGTGTAGGATTTAAATCTTCTAATAGAGAGAATAATTTTTCATTCGTAGTTTGTTTTGCAAAGGTGTATTCAGTTTTTAAGTGAACAAGCTTTGCTGATTCCTGTGGGAATGGTCCGTTCTTAGTGAATTGAATTTTATTTTGTTGCAATTTATTTTCTATAAAAACCTCCACTAAGTTTTGTTCATTTAATTCTTTCTCACCAAATTTTTGCTCAGCATCTTTCATAATGGTTCCAGCTAAAGCAATTGTTTTGTGTTCATTTCCTTCTGTTGTTATTAATGGTTCTGGAGTAGCACCAATCCAAACGCCAGTTTGTGGACATGAAAGAAGATAAACAAATGCATTTTTATAGGCGCCCTCTATCTTTCTAAAGAATTCAATTGGGTTAAAGCTATTGGCTATAAATTCTTTTTTGTTCGCTAAAACAACTTTTTGAAATTTTCCTTTCTCCATTTGCCTTTTGGCCAATTCTATGATGTTTTTATACCTATTTTCTACATCATTAGTTGGTTCCTGGAGTTGAATAAAATGATAGTTTAGGATTTCGTTCCCTGTAAATTCTTGTTGCTTGGTAAATGGGATATAGAAGACTTTTTGACCGCTGTTAAAAGGAGAAATAACGAAATTATTCCCTTGTAATTGGCTCATGGATTCCATTGCTATTTGGCAATTTCCTTTTATCAAATGCGTTTTGGTTTCAAAAGGCCCTCGATAAATAACAAACGAATCAAATGGATTATTTTCCATGAGGAAGCAATGGAACAACAGCCATTGTTAGTCGACTGATACAGCAAAGTTTACCCTCATCATCGGTTATTTTAATTTCCCAAACTTGAGTGCTTTTTCCAATATGAAAGGGTTTTGCAGTTCCATAGACCGATCCTCTTCCAGCGCTTTTGAGATGATTTGCATTTATATCTAAACCCAATGCCACGAATTTTTTTCTATCAATACATAGGTTTGCTGCCATGCTGCCAACCGTTTCTGCTAATGCACAAAAGGCCCCACCATTCACCACGCCCAAAGGCTGTATGGTTCTGTGGTCAACAGGCATTTTTGCAATTAAATAATCTTCTCCTAATTCAATAAACTCAATTCCTATCCATTCGGCTAAGGTGTTTATTCCACGATTGTTAAGCGCTTCGAGAGTAATTTCTTCCTGGTTAATGAATATACTCATATTATATATTATCCTTTTGGGTATACTTAACTATTTTGCTATATAATTCATCAGGTTTAAAAGGCTTGGTAACATAATCATTCATTCCAGCTTCAATAACTCTTCTCCTTGTTTCAAGGAAGGCGTCTGCCGAAAGTGCAATGATTGGAATTTCAGAGTTTTTAACAACTGAATTTTGTCCTCTTATTATTTCTGCTGCTTGAAACCCACTCATTTCAGGCATTTGTAAGTCCATTAGAACCAAATCTATGTCATCTCTTTCGCGCAAAACAGTTATTGCTTCAGCCCCATGGTTTGCGATTATTAATTCATTGTTCCACTTTTTGAAAAATTGTTTCGCAACAAACTGATTCATCAAATTATCTTCAACTAGCAAAATGTTTAAGCCAGAAAGGTCTGAAGGTTCCGCTCTTTTTTGCGTAAGGTCTTCTTGATGCTCAGCTACCCCAATTCCATAAGGTAACTTAACAATAAATGAAGTGCCAATTCCTACTTCACTCTCAATTCCAATTGTTCCATCTTGCAATTGAACCAAGTTCTTGGTAATAGCTAATCCAAGTCCGGTGCCGCCATATTTTCTTGTTGTATCCGTATTAGCTTGTGTAAAGCTTTCAAATATCTTGGATTGCTGACTTAGTGGAATTCCAATGCCACTATCTTTTACAATAAATTGAATCCAAATTTTGCTTTCAGTCTGTTCAAAAATATTTACAGTTACTTTAATGTTCCCTTCAGATGTAAATTTAATTGCGTTGCCAACTAAATTAAATAAAATCTGATTTAAGCGATAAGGATCTCCTTTTATGGAGCTTGGTACATCGGGCTGAACCGATATTTCAAAGCCTAGGGATTTTTCTTTCGTGCGATGCTCAAATGTCTTTTTGAGCTCATTCATCCTATGCCTGATGTCAAAATCAATATTCTCAAACGTAACTTTACCTGCTTCAATTTTACTGAAATCAAGAATGTCGTTTATAATTACTAGGAGGTTGTCTGCCGAATATTTAATCGACTTAATATTTTCTAGGTTAGTGCCTTCAAATTCCTCTTCAAGCAGCAACTCTGTTAAACCAATAATTGCATTCATAGGAGTACGAATTTCGTGACTCATATTCGATAAAAATTCTGACTTAGCTTGTGCGGCCGCAATTGCATCATTTTTTGCGTTTAGCAAATCATGTTCAATTTTTTTATTCTCTGTAACGTCTTGAGAAAAAATGGCAACTCCCGTTACTTCTCCTAGGGCGTTGATAATTGGATTGAAGGTGGTTTCATAAAAGGGTATTTCCTTATGATCGTCATTGCTAAAACTCACCTGTTCTAGTCCTGTAAATTGTTCACCAAGAAAGCATCTTTCTATATTAGAAATTAAGTCGTTTTTTCTTTGATCATTAATAGGAATATCCTTTAGATTGATATCTGTTTTTACCAATCCGTTTGAACGCAATAAATGCTCCAAATTTTCCTTAAAAGAGCTGTTAAATGAAATCAAATTTAGGTCTCTATCAAAAGCATAAATTAAATTTCGAGTACTTTCAAGAATTGCATTGAGTCTAC
Source organism: Bacteroidia bacterium (assembly GCA_044370475.1). GTDB lineage: Bacteria > Bacteroidota > Bacteroidia > UKL13-3 > UKL13-3 > B1. The sequence continues at coordinate 67,175 of JBILVK010000001.1, read as the reverse complement.
TATTATTCTCAATGATTTTTCTTTCAGCAACATGCCTTTGTCTTTCAGCATCCCAAAGCCTTATTGCAGATAAAACTACCTTGGAAATCTTATCTGGGTTTATATCATTTTTTGTAAAATAGTCGAACGCCCCGTTTTTAATCATCTCTACGGCAATTTTTTCATCACCTTGTGATGTCATTACTGCAACGGGTGTATTAATAGACATGTCGCGCAATTTTCTTAGCAACTGCAATCCATCAATTCCAGGGAGCAGGTAGTCTAAAAAGATGCAATCAAATGTTTTAGATTCAATGGTTGCTAGCGCTTCATTGGCATTATAACATACATCTAAAGTGTATGTTAAATCAGATTTTTTTAATGACCTCTGAAAAGTCATTACATCTACTTCATCGTCGTCTATTAGGAGTAATTTGTATACTGAAGAAGGCGTTTCTTGGCTCATGAAAAATTATTTATCTGGAAATTCGCAAAGTTTCCAATAGTTATTTAAAGTTGAAACGGCCTCAATAAATCTTTCCATGCTTAAAGGCTTTAGAATATAGCCAGCAACATTTAAATTATAGGCATCAACTTTATCTTTATCTTCATTAGAAGTAGTCATTACAAAAACGCTGATATTTTTAAGCTTTTCGTCTTTTCTAACCTCTCTCAAGAATTCGATTCCGCCCATTTTAGGCATGTTAAGGTCGAGCAGAATAATTTTTGGAATTTCTTTTATTCCAGCATTGCCACCACCTCTTAAAAACTCTAACGCTTCAATCCCATTGTTACAAATAAAAAGCGGATTTGTAACATTGTTTTTTTTGAATGCTCTTTTCACATTCATTACGTCTACTTCATCGTCCTCTACTAGCAGTATATTCACCATTGTGTCCCCCATAAATAAAATTTAAACAAGTAAACAAGGTTACAAAATTATGTAGAAATCTACAAGGAATAATTTTACAATTTAAAATTAATTAATCCAAGAATAGTAATGCCAATAAATAAGATTGATTTTAATGTTTAGGCCAATCAAAATAAAACTTGGCGCCTTCACCTAGCTTGGAATCCAATTTAACCTTGCCGCCATAGTCTTCCACTATTTTTTTTCCTATCGCTAATCCAGCCCCAATATTCTCAACTTCATCTCTTCTTTCCAAAGTTTGGAAAATTGTAAATATTTTTTCGTGAAAACTTGAATCAATTCCAGGGCCATTGTCTGCTATGCAAAATTCTATTTGATTTCCTAAGGTTTTATAGGTAATATTCACAATTGGTTCTAGTGATAAATTGTGGTTAATGGCATTGGATATAAAAACATTAAATACCTCAAATAAATCTCTTCTATTTCCAATAACTTCTGGAAGTAGATTGTCTACCAAAATGCTCGTATTTTTAGGTATTTCCATCTTCTCTAATACTTGGTAAACAATGTCTTTTGAACTTAAAGTTTCTTGATTTTCTGGGGTTTTACCAGCTCTTGAGTATTGTAGTATTGAGTTAATGAGAGCCTCCATTCTGTGCACTCTTCCTCTAAGCATATTGAAGTATTTTAGGGAGTCTGGACTAAGATTTTCTCCCATGTCTTCTTGAATCCATTCCGTTAAATTATTGATGCCTCTTAAAGGGCTCTTTAAATCGTGTGAAGTAATGTATGCAAATTGGTCTAATTCTTTATTCTTTTTTTCTAGCCTATTGGTATATGCCTCTAAAGATTTAATGTTTTCTATCTCTTTTTCTTTAGACCTTTTTAGATTGTCTTTCATTTCTGAAAGTGCTTTACCTAAACGGTCTCTTCTACTTAACATTGGAACTTTGATGTCGTAATCTCCTTTTCCAATGGCATTTGCCACCTGCTCCTTGGTTTTAAATCCTTGCACAACCTTTTGAGCCGAATTAATCATATCTCCAATTTCATCGGACCTTGCAATATGCGATTGGAAAGATATGATTTTACCCGCACCTACTTCATCCAATATGGAGCTGAGTTCTTTAATTGGTTTAATAATGGTAACGTTAGTAATATATATAGATAAGATAGCGAGTAAGGCTATCACTATAATCATAATTAAAAGCAAGTAAGAAAGTGTTCTATAACTTGAGAATTTTTGTGCATCTAGTTTATTAAAAACACTGATTGCTTGGAGACTTGTTTCACTCAGAATCAACCTTTGTTTTCCAATATCGGCATCTATTTTATCCTTAAGTCTTGCCGCTTGCTGCATTTTTATTGGGTCTGAGTAGGCACTATTTGTATCAAGTAATTGGAGTAATTCTTGCTCTGCTCTTTTAACAGCCTCAAAGCGCTTGTCAACCCCAATAATTCGTTTCTTTACGTCTGCCAAACCAGGTTCTTGACAAAGGCCAATTAAGGTTAATTTTTGGCGGTTGTAAATTCTTTCGTGGATTTTTTTTAACCTGGCCCTTTTGGATGCATTTGGTTGAATAGATAGATCTGTACTAAGTCTTCCTGATTCTTCTATGAGGAATTGGTAATCCTTAATGGCACTGATTACAGGACTAAAGCTACTTGCAATTTTGATATCAATATTTTTGCCATATTGTAATAATAGAATTGAACTGGTTGTAAAAATCATTACAACCATGATCACAGTGAAGTAACTGATAGCGGTTCGCGTACCAATCTTCATTCTGTACATTCTATTTAATAGGCCTTGGAGCATTTATTTTTGAATTGATAAACATAATCTAAAACAATTATCAGACCAAATCAATAAATCACAGAATAGCATTGACTTATGTTAGCTAGTCCCTTTTTTTGGTCAGTTCAAAATGAGACTTAAGGCCTGTTTTTGTTTCATTTTAGCACAAAATTAGTCACAAGAAGCTGTTTTTGGCCATCTAAATGCCACATTATAAACAAATTGTAAATTGTAAAATTTCTTTTAGCCAAATATAGTTTGATGTTATTGTTTACTTTTGCAATTCAAACAATTAAAAGTTTATGAAAAAAATTGCTATTATTTTAAGTCTTGTAGTATTAACCTTTACAAGTTGTAAGAAATCTACAACAAGTGATTCTACTACCCCTCAAGCCGACTTAACCCAGAATGTTGGCAACATCAATGAGATGATTGTTCCAGATAATTTTAAGTACGAAAATTCACGTAAAGTGAATTTGAAAGTAAATGTAGAAAGCAATATATACGTAAATCAATTACAACGAATTGAAGTATATGATGGAAATCCATTTGGGTCAGGTAATTTAATCTGTTCTGGAAGTGCAAATATGTACACCCCGTTTGAAAGAGTACTTACCTTTACCAGGGCAATTGACCAATTGTATATTGTTAAGAGGAACCCCGACAAATCAAGTTCAATGGTGGTTGTAGCGGCATCAAAGAATGATATTATCGTTGGTGGTTTGGGCAAGGTGAACTTAAATAAATCAACCCCTGCTTCACCTGATTGTAATACTGGCTGTACTTCTACAGTAACTGGTAATAATACTATTAATTTAAATAACAGCGCAGAAGTGGTTTGTGTTACTGGAGCTTTTACTGGTAGTATAAATGTGAATAGAGGTACTGTTAGGATTTGTGGAAATGCAAACATTAGCAATTTAACCTTGAATAATGACGCTGTTATTTTAATTAGTTCAACTGCAGTTGTTAATATTGGTAATTTTAATATGAATGGAACCTCAAGTATGGGTAATTGGGGAAATCAAACAAGTATCAATAGCAATTTTAGTCCAGGAGGAAATGTAAATAATTATGGTACTATTTATGTTGCGGGTGGTTTAAATATCAATGGTTCTTCAATCATAACCAATGAAGGAACTTTGACTATTACTGGAACCCTTAACAACAATAAAACTTTATTAAATAGTGGAAAAATCGATGTTGGGGTAGATTTCAATCAAAATGGTGGTGGGGTATTTACAAACTCTTGTCAGATGATTGTAAGTGGCAATGTTGCGTTAAATAACCCAATAACTAATACTAGCTATATTAAGGTATTACAATCAACAACCATTAATGGTGGTGGGGTGTTAAACATGTCAAATGGTTCTATGTTCACCACAAACAATATGACTATTAATAATATTATTTCTGGTACAGGTACTAGTTCATTGGTTAAGGTTGCTAATAACACAACCATAAATGGTGGAGGTAGAATTAATGGTGCAATTCAGTATTGTGATGCAAATGGGATTGAAACCAATACAGGAGTTATTTCTGCTGGTGTTTCCTTACTATGTGACTTATATGTACCTAAAGGGCCATGTAATTCTGATGGGAATGGTTCAATTGCTATTACAGATACCGATGGCGATGGCGTTGCAGATAACATTGATGAGTATCCTTCTGATCCAAACTTAGCATTTAATAATTATTACCCAAATGCAAAGGAAACAGCTACTGCGGCATATGAGGACTTATGGCCAAGTAAAGGTGATTATGATTTAAATGATTTGGTGATGGATTTTAGACATAATGTGATTACAAATGGCAAAAATGAAGTTGCTAAATATGAAGGATTTTATAGATTGCGCGCTTCTGGAGGTGTTCAACAAATTGCATTTTGCATGGGTCTTCCTTTTGACCCAAGTAATATAGAAAAACTTGATGGTGCAAAGTTGGAAGAAGGGCATAAGAATGTGGTATTTGAAATATTCGACAACAGTAAAAAGGAATTAGGGGGATGGAATACTGTAATGTCACAACCTAAAGTTGATTTTAAAGAGTATTTGGTTTCTTTCATGGTAAATAAAGGAGTTTCTATGAAAGAATTTGGAGAGGTGTCACATTTTGATCCATTTATTTGGATGAATGAATCTAAAAAAGGTAGAGGCTATGAAATCCATATTGCTGGTCAGGCGCCCTCTGCATTGGCTGATAAAACATTATTTGGTTATGCAGATGATGATACTAATTTGGAGAAAGGAAAATATTACCTCACAAAGAATAATTTGCCTTGGGGAATTGTGATTCCAGAAACATTCGACTATTGCGTTGAATTGTCGTTATTGGGCTTAAAAGAAAGGCCAGATGTAACACAAGCATATCTACATTTTGCGCAATGGGCGCAGAGTTCAGGAGAAATTTATACGGATTGGTACAAAGACTTAAAAGGTTATAGAAATTCTGAGTATTTATATTCAAAATAAAGGTAGATTTGAGGTATTATTTGAACTTCATATGTACCTTAATTAAATTATTATGCAAAGCAATAAATACACGTTATCGAACTTTAGGAATATTCCTATAAGTACCAACGAAGAAATATCAAAACTCCAATTTGATTCGGAAGATGTTTTGATTAGAGAAGAGGATATTCGTGTAAGAAGAACCAATTTAGATAAGGCAATTTCATTGGCGAGAAGTGAAAAATTTAGCACCTCTATTATTGTAAAGGCTGCGCAAAATTTATTCAGAATTGAGTCGACTGTCTTATCAATTGATAATGGTTTTGTGGTTACGAAGAGCGGACTTAAAATTCCACTAAACTGCATTTACAGTGCAGATTTTCATTCTAACTAACTAGATATTTATTTCTAAAAAGGCTGCTCTTTTATTATAAAGGAGCAGCCTTTTTTTTATGGTTACCTATTCGCTTTTATTTTACTTTGTAACGCAAAAAAAAAGTCCACTTACCTATAAGTAAGTGGACTTTTTTAATGAATATTCTAATGATAGAATGTATTTATTCTACCGTAACCGATTTAGCTAAATTGCGCGGTTGGTCTACATTACAGCCTCTTAAAACCGCAATGTGATAAGAAAGTAATTGTAATGGAATGGTTGCAATTAAAGGCAATAAAGCCTCTTCACAATTAGGAATGTAAATAACATGGTCGGCCATTGTTTTTACATGTGTATCACCTTCTGTGGCAATTGCAATTACTCTTCCTTTTCTTGCTTTTACTTCTTGAATATTGCTGATTACTTTTTCGTAATTGCTGTGCTGAGTAGCAATTACTATTACAGGCATTTCTTCATCAATTAAGGCAATAGGACCATGCTTCATTTCTGCAGCAGGATATCCTTCTGCATGGATGTATGAAATTTCTTTCAATTTTAATGCACCTTCTAATGCGATAGGAAATCCATAACCTCTTCCTAGATAAAGTGCATTTCTAGAATCTTTTAATTCGGCAGCTATAACTTGAATTTGGGCATCTGTTTTTAATACCTGTTCAATTTTTCCAGGTATGGTTTCAATTTCACTTAATAACTCATGAAGTCTGGTACTGGTGATGGTGCCCTTTTTCTGAGCCATAGATAAGGCCATCAAAATAAGCGCTGTTACTTGTGCCGTAAAGGCTTTTGTTGAAGCAACTCCAATTTCTGGACCCGCATGTGTGTATGCTCCAGCATCCGTAAATCTTGGGATACTAGCACCAACTACATTACAAATTCCAAAAATGGTTGCACCTTTTTTCTTAGCTAATTCTAGTGCTGCTAAAGTATCTGCGGTTTCTCCTGATTGCGAAATAGCAATAACAAAATCACTTTCTCTTACAACTGGATTACGGTATCTAAATTCTGATGCATATTCAACTTCACAAGGAATACGGGCAATGTCTTCGAACAAATATTCTCCAACTAAACCTGCATGCCAAGAAGTTCCGCATCCAATAATTACGATTCTATCTAGGTTTTTGATTTTGTCCTCAAACATATCAATACCAGCCATGGTAATTCTTGCATCTGGCAGGTGAATTCTTCCTCTAAAAGAATCCATGATACTCCTTGGTTGTTCAAAAATCTCCTTCAACATGAAATGCTCGTATCCACCTTTTTCGATGTTCTCGAGGTTGAATTCAATTTCTTGGATATAGGGAGTTTTAATAGAATTATCAATGGTTTTGATGGTAAGGTTGCTGCCTTCAATAATGGCAATTTCTCCATCTTGTATGTAAACCACATTGCGGGTATATTCAACTATAGGTGTTGCATCACTTGCAATGAAGTGTTCATTTTCTCCAATACCAATTACCATTGGACTACCTTTTTTGGCTCCAATAAGGTAGTTAGGGTCATTTTTTGAAAGGATAACGATTGCATAGGCTCCAACCACTTGGGTTAATGCCATACGAACAGCTTCTTCAAATTTTACCGAATTATTTTTATAAACTTCTTCGATAAGATGAATCAGAACTTCGGTATCGGTTTCGCTCTTAAATTGATGACCTCTACCAATGAGCATTTCTTTTAAAGAAGAATAATTCTCAATGATTCCATTATGGATAATTGCAAACTGTCCATCTCCAGATAAATGCGGGTGTGCATTTCTATCATTTGGTTCGCCGTGGGTTGCCCAACGCGTGTGTCCCATTCCTGTAAATGCAGAGGTATCTCTATCTCCAATTTCTTTTTCTAGGTCACTCACCTTTCCGGTTTTCTTGTAGACTTTCATCTCCTTATTACCATCAAGCAACGCAACGCCTGCGCTATCGTAACCACGATATTCTAAGCGTTTTAAACCTTTTAAAATGATCGGGCACGCATCTCTATGACCGATATAAGCAACTATTCCACACATATAGATACAAAAGTAAAGGAAATTAAGATAAAATTATAGTGCCACTGAGTAAGTGGCGTTAATGGGTTTTTGGATGGCAGGTTTAAGGGCTTCTATGTCGGATATCAAGGTTTCGAACTCATCAAAACTTAAAGCTTGTCTAGAATCTGAAAGCGCCTTTTTGGGATTAGGATGAATTTCTATCATGAGTCCGTTAGCCCCTGCCACCAAGCTTGCTTTGGCTAGCGGATTAACAAATTTAGCCTCTCCAGTGCCATGGCTTGGATCGGCCAGAATTGGCAAATGACTGAGCGATTGAATGAGTGGGATAACACCCACATCCATTACATTTCTGCTTAGTGGATCGAAGCTTCTGATACCGCGTTCGCACAAAATTATTTTTTCGTTACCACCGCACATAATGTAATCTGCGGCAAGAAGCCATTCTTGCACCTTGGCCTGCATTCCTCTTTTAAGCATGATTGGGGTATTAATTTTACCCAATTCGCTTAACAAATAGAAGTTAGCCATATTTCTGCTGCCAATTTGAATGATATCGGTGTATTGCTGAACCTCTTCAAGCAAACTTAGGTCCATCAATTCTGTAACCACGCTAAGGTTATATTGTTTAGCCGCTTGTTGAAGTAGTTTTAGTCCATCCTTTCCTAAGCCCCTAAAAGAATAGGGCGAGGTTCTTGGTTTGTAAGCTCCACCTCTAATAAAAGGTATATGATGTTTTGCTAATAATGCTGCTGTAGTAAATATTTGTTCTTCTGTTTCAACACTACATGGACCCGCAATGATATTGATGAAATTTGTTCCTACTAGGTTTTCATTTACCTGAAAATTAGTTTCTTTTTTATAAGCCAAAGAAGCCAATTGGTAGTTTGTTTCAATCGATTGCGAATGGCTGATAAAAGAAAATTTTTCTAGGATAGCATTATCATGTAAACTAGGCACAATACAAATTCCTGTTTGCTGAACCAATTGCGAATCAAATCCTGATTGTTTAAGGTGCAATTGCAATTCTGCTTTTTGCGTATTTGTAGTATTGGGTTGAAAGAAGATTATCACTTGTTTTCTATTTAATAACCGTATAGGTTAATTTTAGTTTAAATGTACCAGCATTTTTACGCGTATCAAGGATGGCTCTTTGCGCCGTAACGGGATCGTCTGCCCTAATAATTAGGTTCATCCCGTAATTATAATTATATCCTTTTTTTTGCTCATCCAATAAATATTGTAGGTGACGAACAATGTTAAATTGGTATTGATTATTGCTCTGCAATAGCCCACCATAGTAATTTCCAGATTCTGTAAATTGGTCTTTTAAAAAGACATTTCTTCCAAGTGAGTCTGAACCAACCAAGGACATGCTAGCAGGCAAGGTATAGGTTGTATTAAATGAACCAGGCAATGGAGTGAAAACAATTTTTGCTCCGTTTATAGCTATCTTAGGATTATTGAAAATTTCATAAAGGTTAGGTAGTTCAATTCTAAGCTTGCTGCCAGTGAGCGGCTGAATATAAGCCGTGTCTCTGTGATTTCCAGTGAATGCGCTTTGAAGAAGAGAGGCGGGCACATTGCTATGCTCATAATAATTATAGGAAGCCTCACTGCCTCTAAGGCCGCCAAAGATAGGAAAATCTGCAGCGAGTGAATCTTTATAATAGGCAGTAAGTGCAGTAACATCAGAGGTTAATTTTACATACACAATTGCACCTTCGCCCGATGATAAAGGTGTTTCATCTACAATAACGAGACCTTTATAGCTCTCCTTAAATTTTGCGTCTGAAGTAAAGTTTCCATTTTTCTCTCCATTAAACAAAAGCTCTCTAAAGGTATTGTTCATAGGTATTCTGATGTGTGGCGGAATAATCACCGATTCTGTTCCAAGTTTGATTTTTACAGAGTCGGTAAAATTAAATTTTCCAACAAATGAGCCCATTTCAACGCCATCACTGAGGTACTTTCTTGTGGAGTAATAAGATGAATCAACAGATATACTTTCTTTTAAAAGGTATACTTTAAGGTGATGAACCAAATCTTTATTGCCATAGTAATCTTCTAAAGCGGTTCCATCAGATTTTATTGAGCTTCTAAATCGCAATTGTAAAACAGCAGAGTCTAGTTTTGTAGCACCACCCCAAGAGAATTCATTGCCTGGAAGGGCATATTGGGTAATTAATGAAGCATTGGTAACACCAAATGCTGGATCATTTATTTTTCCAATAGCCATGGCTGTAAGTTTGGAGGTAACTATTGAGTCCATTTGAACCGAATAAGCCTTTAACTCAATAATTGAATCTGAAAAATTGGTATTAAATTGGTTTCTCGAACCAACAAAAGATGCACCAACTGATTCTGTATCTTTTTTACAAGAAAACAGCCCCAAAATGAGAAAAGTAAGAAGGAAAAAATTCCTAGTTTTGGCGCTGTAGCAAAGTGTCATATAAATCTATATAAGCATCAATATTGTCTTCATTTTCGGAATGCTCTATGACAGGTTTGCCCTTTTGCTTTTTCATAAATTTAGTAACTTCTGGATCAATTTCATTACTAGCTTTAACCAATGCATCTGCATGTGTAATACCCGACATATACAAATCTGAACAAGTGGCGTTAGCCAATGAAGAAACCTGTTTGTTGTCTATAGCGTTTAAACTTGCCTTTCTACCAAATTCTTTTCCCATATTTTCGTCAAATTGGTTTTCAAACACAGAAAACACCACTTTGGCTAAACGAAAAACAGGCTCATCTTTGTATATGGTTTTAAGATATAATGGGATTAAACTTGTCATCCAACCCTGACAATGAATGATATCTGGTTGCCATCCTAATTTTTTTACGGTTTCAATGGCGCCCTTACAAAAGAAAATTGTTCTTTCGTCATTATCTCCATAAAAGGCATTGTTTTCATCTGTGTAAACAAATTTTCGATGAAAATAATCCTCATTATCGAGAAAATATACCTGCATTTTCGCCTCAGGTAAAGAAGCTACTTTGATAGTCAATGGATTATCATTGTCGTCGATGGTAATGTTTATCCCGCTCAGTCTTACAACTTCATGTAACCTATTGCGTCTCTCGTTAATACAACCAAATCTTGGCATTAATACCCTTATTTCGTTGTCTTTCTCTTGGATAGCTTGTGGCAACATTCTTGCCAGTTCACCTACACTACTTACTTTCAGGAAAGGAGTCATTTCAGAAGAAATGAACAGAACTCTCTTTTTTGTCATACTCACTTAGGTTAAAAAAAGTATGCAAAGTTACGGAAATTGTTAATAAATTTCTTAATATTTGCCCCAATTAAGCCACGATATATCCTATACCACTGAAAACCAAAGAATAAAGTGATTTTCATTCAACAGTCAGTCGACCTACATTCCTATATTCTGCAAAAAATAGCCGAAGGAAAGCGAATCGGATTCGTTCCAACCATGGGTGCTTTGCATGCTGGACATATTTCTTTAGTGAAATTTGCCAAGGAAAAATGCGATTTAGTGGTTTGCAGTATTTTTGTAAATCCCACCCAATTTAATCAAGCATCAGATTTAGCTACTTATCCAAGAACCATTGAGGAGGATATGAAGTTATTGTTAGAAGAATCATGTGATGTGGTTTTTCATCCTGGGGTGGAGGATATCTATGGCTCAGATTTTCAAAAGGACTCCTCTGATGATTATGGAGATTTTGTGCATGTCTTGGAAGGCCATAGCAGACCAGGGCATTTTGATGGCGTGGTAACCATTTTGCGAAAATTCTTTTCAATTGTTTGTCCCCACGAGGTTTTCTTTGGGCAAAAAGATTACCAGCAATGTTTGGTGGTAAAGGAGTTAATAGGTAGAAATTTTCCTCAAATCAAATTCAATTTATGTCCAATAGCGCGTGAACAAGATGGCTTGGCTATGAGCAGTAGGAACGTAAGGTTAACAGATGAGGAGCGCAAATTAGCCCCTATGATTCACCAGTCTTTGCAGCTAATTGAGCAAAATTGGACGCCAGAGAATTGGGAAAAAGGAATAAAACAGGCAGAAGAATTTCTTGACGGCAGCTCCTTTATAATAGAGTATATAAGTGTGTGTCATGAAAGCTCTTTGAAAAAAATGGTTCGGTTCGAACCGAATGCAGTTGCGTTAATAGCTGTGCGTCTAGGCAAAACGCGCCTAATAGACAATATTTTGCTCGGAGTTTGAAGCTAGTTGCGAATGATGAATAATTGATTAATTTTGGAGATGTAGTAAACTTAATAAGCCAGTAAGGCCTCATGCAAGCACAAGAAAAATTTATTAAGGAAGCAGAGAAAAAAATTGCAGACAAAGATTTTAGGCAAAAGATGGAACTTGCCCTAATTGAAATGTCTGGTATGAGGGAGAGGGGTATTTCCGAATTTTCTAATTTGGAACTTGCCAAGCAAAGGGCTGCCTATACCAAATGGAAAGTTTCTGAGAACCTAGATAAATATTTGGTTGATTTTGAAGCATCGGTTATAAGACGTGGTGGAAAGGTTGTTTGGGCTTACGATGCTCAGAATGCTTTGGCCGAGGTGGATGCAATTATAAAACGAACCAACGCAAAAAATATAGTAAAAAGCAGGGCCGAAATTTTTGATGAAATTGGATTAACAAAACATCTGCGCGCGGCTGGAGCAAAGGTAGTAGAAACAGATTTTGGTGATTACCTAGTTGATTTACTTGGCGCAAAAAGCTACCATCCCTTAGCACCTTCATTAAGCCAAAAACTTGGCGATATTGGGCAATCTTTAAATAAAAGTATTAAGTCGTCTTTAGATGCAGATCAAAATGAATTGGTAAGTGATATGCGGGCAGAGGTTCGTTCAGATTTTTATGAAGCAGATATTGGAATAACAGGTGCTAACTTTTTAATTGCAGATGTTGGTTCGGTGGCAATCATTGAAAATGGAGGTAACTCAAGACTCAGTTTTTCATTTGCAAAAACGCAAGTTGTTATTTCGTCTATAGATAAAATTTTGCCCAATTTGAGCGACTTAGAATTATTCTTTAGCTTGTATTCTACTCATGCTACTGGGCAACAATTAGCAACCTATAATACCGTTACTGGACCAATTTACAGAGAGGATACAGAGGGGCCAAATGAGTTCATTGTAATTTTGGTAGATAATGGCCGATCCAACCTCTTAGCGACCCAAGACCAGCGTCAGGCTTTAAGTTGCATTGATTGTGGCGCATGCAGCAATGTGTGTCCCATTTTTAAAATTGTGGGTGGCGATGAGAATTATCAGAGTTATAGAGGCGGCCCTATTGGCCAAGTAGTTGCTCCCTTACAGCAAGGGTTTAGCCATTACAATTACCTCAGCAATGCCTCTACAAATTGCGGCAAATGTTCAGATGTTTGTCCGGTTAAAATAGACCTGCATAATCACCTACTTAGGAACAGGCATGAGAATATTACACAAGGATTGGAAAAGACAGGTGAAAAACTTGCATGGTATACCTGGAAAAAACTCATGTTAAGCAGGAAGGCTATGAACAGGCCAGCGGCCTTAAAGAATTTCACTTTTAAACAGTTTTATAAGTCGGATTGGGGCGATAACAGGGAGTTTCCAAAGATTGCGGATAAATCTTTTAATCAACTCTGGAGAGAAAAAAACGAGAAAAGTTAAGTCGCTTTATAAGAAGCTCTCAATAATTTTTTCAGTACTTATGCCTTCAGCTTCTGCTTTAAAATTTCTAATAAGACGATGTCTTAACACATTTTTTGCCACAGCTTTTACATCTTCAATATCTGGCGAAAATTTTCCTTTTATTAGTGCATGACATTTGGCACCAAGAAGCAAGAATTGGCTTGCCCTAGGTCCAGCACCATAATCTAAGTATTCGTTTGCCATAATTCCTGCCAATGGGGTATTCGGACGTGTTTTGCTCACCAATGAAACGGCATAATGCAATACATTTTCTGCAACAGGAACCCTTCTTACTAATTGTTGAAAATAAACAATTTCTGCAGCGTGTAAAATTTTGTTTAATTGAACCGAGCGGTTGCTTGTTGTGCTCCTAACCACTTCTAGTTCTTCTTCAAATTTTGGATAGTCTAGGTATACATTAAACATGAAGCGATCTAATTGCGCTTCTGGTAAAGGATAAGTTCCTTCTTGTTCAATTGGATTTTGTGTAGCTAATACAAAAAAAGGCTCCTCCAATTTATGGTGTTTACCTGCAGTGGTAATTGCTTTTTCTTGCATGGCCTCCAATAAAGCCGCTTGTGTTTTTGGAGGTGTTCTGTTTATCTCATCTGCGAGAATAATATTGGCAAATATGGGCCCTCTAATAAATTTAAATTCCCTTTTTTCGTCAAGTATCTCTGAGCCTGTAATGTCGCTAGGCATAAGGTCTGGGGTAAATTGAATGCGACTAAATTTTAAGTCGAGGGCTTCAGAAATTGACTTAATAAGTAAGGTTTTAGCAAGGCCAGGTAAGCCAATTAATAGAGAGTGTCCATTGCAAAAAATAGAGATAAGAACGGCATCAACTACCTCATCTTGGCCGATAATTATTTTAGCAATTTCAGCTTTGAGTTCAGCATATTTTTTATGGAGGGCGTTAGCCGCTTCAGTGTCGTTTGAAAAAGATAACATGGGCTATAATTATTTTTGAATCCAATCTTTAATTTGTGGGCAATCGGCAAGCGGACCGTTTACTTGAACATAGAATTGTTTGCGGTATCTTTCAATCCATTTTTGCCTTGTAGTTTGTTGCTTTTTACTAAACGCCATAGCTTGTAATTTCTGGTAATCATCAACAAGGTTAGCTCTGTGTGGAGGGGATTCGCTTTTTAAATAGAAAATGCGCCATGCCTTCTTTTGGTCTTGGCCTGGTAGGGTAATAAGTTCTGGTTCGGTAATATCACCCACCTCCATAGATTGCACATTGATGTTTAATTCTTTGCTTAATTCGTCCACAGGAATATGGGTATTACCTAATCCGCCTGAACCTATAAATCCACCACTGTTTTTTGTGAGTTCATCATCCGAATTCTTTTTGGCAGCCTCTTCAAAGCTGATAGAATCCATTTTAATTAATTGAATGAGGCTATCAGCTTTTATTCTTGCAAGCTCAATATCATTTGAGTAAATTTTAGGCATAATAAGAATATGCCTTGCGTTAACTTCTTCCCCTTTCCTTTGAATGGCTTGAATAATATGGTAACCATATTTGGTTTCAATGACCTTAGAAATACTATCTGGTTTAAGTCTGAAAGCGGCCCCTTCAAATTCTGGCACCATCATACCCCTGCCAAAATAACCTAACTCGCCCCCTTTAATTGCTGAGCCTTTATCGTCGGAATAGATTAAAGCGAGGGTGCTAAATTTATCGCCATCCTCCACAATTCGCCTTCTAAGTTCAGTGATTTTTTCTAAGGCAGCCTGTTTAGATTCCTTGCTAATTTTGGGCTCAATAATGATTTGGGCAAGCTCAACTTCTGCCGAAAAATAGGGGAGACTATCCTTGGGGATTTCATTGTAAAAGTTTTTGATATCGGTTGGAGTTACTTTAACATTTCCTGTTATTTTGCTCATCATTGCGGATGCCAACTGATTGTTTTTAATTCTTTCCCTATTGCTTGCCTTGATGTCTGCAATGCTTTTTCCGTAGATTTCCTCAAGTGCTTTTTCGCCACCATATTGTTGTGCAAAATACCGTATGCGTTCATCTAATTCTGCGTCTACTTTTTCTTCACTAACGGGCAATGAATCTACTTGAGCTTTTATGATGAGTAGATTTTCGATGAGTTTTTGCTCGAGTATCATGCATTTAATTGAGTCGTGCGAAATGCCCGTTTCCCTTGATGCTTGTTCGTATGCAATCTCAATATCCGACCTCAAAATAATCTTATCTGCAACAACTGCAACAATTTCGTCTACAACTTGGGCCTGTATGTTTGATCCGAGGATAGTGAGCAGGCAAAAAATAATTACTTTCTTCATTCGCATTATGCTAAAATATAGCAGATTCTTGTTTTTAATTCTAAAGCCCATTTTGTCAATTTAATTTTGACCAAATGGGGCATCTTGGAATTAACAACAAAATTAAGGAGGTAAATATAATCACCAAAATTGAATTCATAGGAAAATATTATTGAAACACGGTTTTTGAAGTGGAAATGATGAGGATATTATCGGTGTAGAACGAATACTATCAACAATTTGTTACTTTGGTTCAGCATTAATTATTTTGGCAATTTTTTCTGTTGACTTCAACCCGTTGCCTGAAAATAGACTTACAATTTCTGGATCTGCTTCGTTTTGATTTTTGTATTTTATGACGCCAGCGATGGTAGCTGCTGAGGTTGGCTCTATATAAAAACCCAGGTTTGCAACTTGCTTCCAAGCCTCGCAAATTTCATCTTCTGATACCGTTATTACTTGGCCATTTGTTTCCTTAATGATGTTCATCATTTGTTGCAGCCTAATTGGGTTGGGAATGGCAATTCCTTCTGCAATTGTTTCCTTAGGCGTGTAATTTTCTTTGTTGAAAGTACTATCCAAAATGGCCTGATGAAGGGGCTGACATTTTTCTGATTGAACAGCAATTATTTTTGGAATTTTTGTGATGATGCCCATGTTGGCTAATTCCTTGAAACCAATATAACAACCGATGATTAAAGTGCCATTTCCTGCTGGAAGTATCAATACTTGAGGAGCTTGCCAATTTAGTTGTTCACAAACTTCGTAGGCAAATGTTTTAGTGCCTTGAAAAAAGTAGGGATTAAAGCAATGGCTGGCATAATAGCTGCTTTTTGCTGCTTCAAATGCCTGGTTTGCGGTTGCTTTTCTATCGCCGTTTACCCGTATAATTTTTGCACCATAGGCTGCAATTTGAGTAATTTTAGACTCCGAAGTATCGGAAGGCAGGTAAATATTACAAGGTATTTGGGCAAGTTTTGCGTAAGCTGCCACAGATGCGCCTGCATTTCCACTGCTATCTTGAACAATGTGATTGATATTCAGCTCCTTAATTTTACTTAGGAGTACACTTGCTCCCCTGTCTTTGTAACTGCCTGTTGGGAATAGGTAATCTTGCTTTACAAGTACTTTTTTCCCTTTTCCAATTTGGAGTCGGAGTATTGGTGTGAGACCTTCTTGGAAACTTACAATGTTTTTATCATTTTCTATTGGGATTGATTCTCTGTAACGCCAAATAGAATTAGGCCTTCCAACGATTTTGTGTGGGTCTATTTTGGGTTCAAAATCAATATTTAGCAATTCGTGGTCTATGCCATGCCAATTTGGTTCTGAGGAGGGAAAAATTTGCTCCGATTTTTCGCCGATTAGGGTAATTTTGATCATTTTTTTTAATTTTCTCTTAACCTATACTTAAACTTTTCCTAAAAATGATTAGTTTAGCCTCCAAAAGTAACTATTAAGAAGGTTTTAAGATAGTGCTGTAATATATTTGAACCACACAATTGAACAAAATAGAATTATGAGAAATATAAATCTACCTAAGTTTCAGCTCAAAAGTAGCGTAATACTCGTTGCTTTTTTGATGTTTATGCTAACTTTTCTCCAGACAGGAGAAGTTAAGGCATCCCACGTAGTAGGATCAGACATTTCGTACCAATGTACGTCAACGCCTGGGGTTTACAAGGCAACATTTAAGATGTACCGTGACTGTGCGGGTATCCAAATTTGCGCAAATTGTCCAAACGGCTTGAGTCCGTCATGTTCAAAATCAATTTCAATCACGGGAGCTGCAACCCCAGCCGGAGCAAACATGCCAACCAGCCCTTGTGCTGGTGTTGGTTTTGGAAACCAATCGGTTGTGGTAAATACAACGGTGAGTGGTTTTGATGTTGTGCAGCTTTGTGCAATGGAAAAAACAATTTGCCCTAATTGTGGTCAAAGGATTCCGGGAACTTTTACTCCTGGTATTGAAGTTTATACCTTTGAGGGTGACATTAACTTAAGTTCTATACCAGCAAGTTGCTGCTTTATTTCTATTGGTTTTAGCGAATGCTGCAGAAACAATGCAATTACTACCCTATCTAATCCAGGTGGATTAAATTTTTATTCAGAAGCTATTATCAATCGTTGTGCTACTCCTTGTAACTCTGCTCCTACATTTACCAATGACCCAGTTGCTGTTACTTGTGCTGGTCAAGATTTTACTTATAACTTAGGTGCAATTGACCCAGATGGAGATTCATTGAGTTATTCATATGGCCAAGCTTTAACTAGTCCAGGTGCTTCTGCTCCTTACCAATCACCTTATAGTCCAACAGTTCCATTGCCATATTTAGGAGCACCTATTCAATCGCCACCAGCATTGCCGCCAACCGGTATTTTTATTGACCCAGTAACGGGTGACCTTAGGTTCAGACCGATGGGAAGTTTTGTATCTAATTTGATTGTACAAGTTAAGCAATGGAAAGTAATTAATGGAGTACCCACATTGATGGGTATCACCCGACGGGATATTCAGTTTTACAGTAAGTTTTGCGATAATAATAATCCGCCAGTACTCAGAACCTTTGATGAGAATGGGAATTTAACTTCGCCTCAACCAAACTTTAGCTATTCGGTTTGTGCGGGACAGCAACTATGTTTTATAGTTTCTGCTTGGGATAATACTGCTGGCTGGGATACTACAGATATGTCTTGGAATGCTCCTACTTTAATGGTTCAAAAGGGCGCAACCTTTGTAAAGGCTTATAACCCTGCACAAAGAGGATCTTTTGGTCCAAAGAATGATAGTATGCGTTTTTGTTGGACACCTCCAGCAGAGATGGCGGGTAATCTGCCTCATTATTTTGTAGTAACAGCTAAAGATAGAGCTTGTCCAATTCCGGCAAGAACTACTAGGTCGTTTAGTATTTTGGTGAGGAGAATTCCAACTGCTACTATTAATAAGGTGAATAAGAATTGTGGTTATTACGATTTTTCTTATACCCAAACCAATAATGTTCCCCTAAATCATGCTTATACTAAGATTTTAGTTGAGACTAATCCAGGGTCTAATTCTTATCAGACCTATAATGCATCGAGTGTATCTAATCATAGGTTTTTATTGGGAGGATGGCATAAAGTAAGATTGATGCTTACCACTGCTCCACCACCAACGCCAAATGGTTGCCCTAATGATAATATCTGGGATTCAGTGTTTGTTCAGCAGCCAGTGAGTGTTACCATGAGAGATACTTCTAATTGTTTTGGAACTGCAGTATCTGTAAAAGCATCTGGTAAATTTGGTATACCTTATGGTAGCTCGTATAGGTATACTTTTTACAGCGGAGCTATGGGATCTACTACCGTAATAAGACCTTTTGGAATTGATTCAAATTGCAGCATCAATCCACCAGTGGCTGGAGTTACCTCAGGTTATAAAGTTGTTATACAAGATTTGAATGGTTGTAAAGATTCTACTCAGTTTACCATTTTCACTCGTCAGCTTCCATTGAAAGAGTTGCCACCATCTGTTAGATTTTGCTTTGGTACCAGAGATACCTTAGATGCAGGAAATAGCAATAATTCTATTAGCAATTGGAGATGGTCAAAATCACCGGTATCACCAGTGATGGGAGATTCTGTTTCTCAGAAAATTTTGCCGCAAGACAGTGGATTATATGTGGTACGTAAAATGGACTTTAATGGTTGCGTGAGGGTAGATACCAGCATGGTTTATGTTAATATTCAGGTGCCAGTAAGTGCTGGTCCAAACCGTACTATTTGTCAGAATGACCCACTTATTAATATAGTAGCTTCTGGAGTGGGTGCAGCAATCGATAGTTTCCAATGGCGCCAAGTTCCTATTACAGATCCAAATTTGGTAATGAGTAGGACAAGTACCATTTCTGTTTCACCATCTACCAATACAACCTATCAAGTAACAGGCTTTATGACCTATGGTGGAATAACTTGTTCTTATGTTGATTCAATGGATGTAATTGTTAAGCCTTTGCCTATAATTAATAGACCAAGCAACTTCTCATTGTGTAGAAATACAAGTGTAGTTTTATTGCCAAACATTACTTCTGTGAATAAGCCTGGATTAATTACCTCTGTATGGAGTTACCCACCTAATCCGGCAGCCATGGCTGGTAACCAAGTGATTATTAATAACCTTACCAATTTACCTCCAGCGCCACCAACAGCACCACGTGGTAATATCATGAGGTTAACAGTAACAGATAATGATGGATGTAGGATTAATGATTCTTTGGTTATTTCTATTTTCCCTGTTCCAATTATTAATGCTGGTCCAAGCAGAACATTCTGCGATTATGCAGCAGAATTTAACATTAGACCAGGAACTCAGTTATATTCACCAAATGGTGGAGGTTTAGCAACTAATGAATTGTGGTTTGGAAGAGGAGTATATCAACCAAATGCATCTGTTAATTATTATACATTTAATCCTCAAGGTGCAGATGTAGTTTCATTGCCAGACACCAATATTATTACTTATAAGTTCACAGCAACTTTCCCTTTAAGCAACAGTGTAACCTTTGTGCCAGCAGTTTCAGGATTTACTGCACCATCACCAATTGGTGGTTGTGCCGCATTTGATACCGCGGTGTTTACTGTAATTAAAACTCCTAAATTGGAATCTGGAATTGCTCCTAGTTTATGTAGGTCTGGTTCACCAGTTGATTTGGATAACCATATGGTTGGAAAAAGCACAACTGCAACAAATCCTTTGACCAGCTACTGGTATATTGGCGCACCAGATTTACAATATAGACCAGCAATTTCTGGTGGCAGAATGTTTAATCCTAATCATGCCATTTTAGAAAACTATACTAAGATATACGCCTTGATATATGCAGATACTTCAACTACTTGTAGGGTTGCTGACACAACATCTATTCAGGTGAATGAAAATCCTCAAGTTGATATTGATTACATCAGCATGCTTGATAGTGCGGTATGTAAAACTAAAGGAAGTGTATTGTTCTACATGAACCCTAACAATATTTCATCTGCGGATGGTAGCCTAACAAGTTTCCCTGCATTAGCAGCATCTGAATTTGATGTAACTCAAGGTAAAATGACTGTAAGCAATGCGCCAGCGGGAATGTACAATGTGAAGTATTATTACAAAGATCCTGGAACAGGTTGCGATAACCGCGATTCCATTAATATCCGATTACAAGATCCACCGCAAATTGCGATTACCGATGATGGTGTGGTATGTTCTTATGGTGCAGTATTTAATGTAGGTTTCAAGACAATTCCTTCAGCTCCATATTTATGGGATTGGGGAACAATTGATGGTGAAGGTCTCAACATAATTAATAATGGTAATGCTGGCATTAGCTATACCGCAACACCAGCTGATATCTCTAGAGGAAAGATTACTTTTTATGCAATCACTAAAGTAACTCAAGATCCACTTGTTTGTGCCAATGTGAGTGATTCTGCTACTTATATTATTAAGCCAAAGCCAGATGCAACTTTCAGCATAGCACCTGATAGAGGTTGTGTTGACGATAGATATGGTTTAACTTTAAATAGTATTTACACAGCTGTACCTAGTCCGGTTACTGGTTCTACTTATAAGTGGTTCTTGGATCAGCCAGATTTCAACAACACACCTTTAAATGCATCGCCATTTGATCAAACTGTGTTCAATCAAAACTTTACACAGCCAGGTAATCATAATGTGTACTTGTTTGTTGAAGCAGATGGTTGTACTGATACTGCTGTTGCAACTGTACAAGCTTGGCCTGCTCCGGTTGCTAAGTTTACTTCAAATCCGCAAAGCACTACTATTGCTAAGCCTTATTTTGACTTCTACAATCAGTCGACCATTGCAGATAATTCACCATTGAGTTTTATTTGGACCTTCCCACCGTTAACTGGTTCACAAAATAGAAAGGATTATACTGAGGAGCCTAAGCAAGTTCAATTCCCTGCCGACACTGGTTTCCAAGATGTATGGTTAACTGTTATAAGCGAGCATGGTTGCTTTGATTCTGCCATGATTCAAGTAGAGATTGCACCAGATATTACTGTGTTTATTCCTAATGTGTTTTATCCAGTGGGTTCAGATGGTAAAGGTGGTAGTGGAGTAGATTTTCCATACCAAGGTAATAAGACCTTTAAAGTATCTGCCACAGGATTTGAGACAATAGAAATATTTGTATTTAACCGTTGGGGACAGATGGTTTATAAGACCTTTATGACAGATAAGACCTATGATCCAAATGAAGGATGGAATGGTCGTGATTTCAACACAGGTAAGGATTGTCAGCAGGATGCATATATTTATCAAATTAATGCAACCAGTTTCAATGGTAAGAAATATACCTACAGTGGATCTGTTACCTTGTTAAGATAGAATAATTGGGTTTTACATTAAAAATCCCGTTTACCAATTGGTAGACGGGATTTTTTTTTAGATGAATGTTCTATTTATTTTGAACCCACCAAATCAACAGTTTCTTCTCTAATTCTCTCGAAGCCACCCCAAACATTTTTCACATTTGAGAAGCCATTTTTCTTAAGCAAGCTAGATGCCAACATACTTGTATAGCCAGTATTGCTATAGGTAAGGGTTTCTTGTGTTTTGTTGAGCTTGGCAAGTTCCTCCGTTAAATTTTCTAAAGGGATATTTACTGCATTGAAAACATGCAGCACATCAAATTCTTCTTTTTTGCGAACGTCAATTATAAAGGCAGTTGGATTGTGCTTTGAATCTAGGGCCAATTCTTCTGAAGAAATAGAGATAACCATATCGAACTTTTGATTTTGGCCTATCCAAGCTTCTATGCTTCCTTCTAGGTAGCCGAGGATATTTGAAAATCCTAGTTTTGTTAAATTCTTATATGATTCTTCTTCCTCTTTAGCTTTGCAAAGTATTAGAACAGGCTTGTTAAGAGGAGTAATATTTTGGATTATACCCTCATAAGCTTTGTTGTTACAAATATTTAGAGAAGAAATGATATGTCCGAGTTCAAAATAATCTGGTAAGCGGGTATCAATAATGAGTGCATTTTCTTTTTGCATGGCTGCGATAAAATCCTGAATGGGCAGAGATTTGGGGCTGTTTTTGGAGTTTTTTGTCATATATAAAAAGTACGTTATTATTTTAATTTTTTGGGAGTAGTGCCAACAAAGTCTTTTAAATAATAGGGTTCAAAATAGGCGAGGTTGGCAAAGTTAGCAGTTTCAAAAGCTTTTTGAGCCAATGGAATGAGGCCGACAGCATTACAGGAAATGTTTGCGAAAAAGTTGGCATTGGGGTGAGATAGGATGTCTTTGCATTTTTCTGAGCCATTGCCAAAGAAGGTGACTGAATTTTTTTGAAGGAGTTCAGAAAAGGAGTTTTCATCTATCACCATGGCTGATGTTTCTTGCAATTGCTCGAAATTGCAGTTGTAGGTAGCAGTGTACACTTCCATTCTTCTGGCATCTATCATTGGAACCAATAGGGAATTTGTTTCTGGATGCAATCCTAAAAAATGAACACCTAAGCTTTGAAGGGTATTAATAGTAATTACTGGAATATTGAGGGCATACGCATATCCCTTAACGGCCGAAACGCCTACTCTTAGTCCGGTATAGCTTCCTGGGCCTATGCTAATGGCTAATGCTTGAAGGTCTTGAAAGGTATAGCCCGATTCTAGTAAGGTTTGGTTCACCAATTGATGCAATAAACTGGCGTGACCATTGGGAATGGGTAGGCTTTTTTGCGCAATGCAAATTCCGTTTTGACCGAGTGCTACTGAACAAATTTCGGTTGAAGTTTCTATTCCAAGGATGAGTGCCATGAGTTTTCAAAAGTAAGCTTAGAAAATCAAAAAAAATGAATTGTAGCTGAAATGCTTGATAATTAGGCTGATTATTGATTGGAGGAAAGTTCTTAATCAATGCCACCAAAATTTTTGTAACTTGCAACTCAACAAAATGTCGAAACGCTGGACTCCAAAAATAGAACCTGATAAAAATGTGGTGGAAGAACTTTCCAAAGCCATCAACCTGAACAAGGTGCTTACGAGCGTTTTGGTGCAGCGTGGAATTTCCACTTTTGAGGATGCCAAAAAATTTTTCCGGCCGCAATTAGCTGATTTGCACGACCCTTTTTTAATGAAGGGTATGGACTTAGCCATTATTCGGATCAAACAGGCAATTGATTTGAACCAAAAGATGGTTATTTATGGTGACTATGATGTAGATGGTACCACGGCTGTTGCAACGGTTTATTCCTTTTTTAAGAAGTTTTATCCCAATATAGATTTTTATATTCCAGATAGGTATACCGAGGGGTATGGAATAAGTTTTATGAGCATTGATTGGGCCTCTAACAATGGATTTTCATTAATTATAGCATTGGATTGTGGGATAAAATCGGTTGATAAAATTTCTTATGCGAATACCAAGGGGGTTGATTTTATTATATGCGACCACCATTTGCCTGGTGATGAAATTCCTGATGCAGTTGCAGTATTAAACCCAAAGCAAAAAGATTGTACTTATCCATTTAAGGAATTGTCTGGAGCGGGTATTGGTTATAAGTTGATACAAGGTTATGCCCAAGCGAATCAGATAGCTTCGCAAGAGGTAGAGAAGTTTTTGGATTTAGGTGCAGTAAGTGTTGCCAGTGACTTGGTTCCAATATTGGATGAAAATAGGATTTTGGCACATTATGGTTTAAAGAAGTTAAAGCAAGCGCCAAATAATGGATTGAAGGCTTTGCTGGAGGCTTACCCTGATAAACCAGAGTTTGGCGTGAATGATATTGTTTTCTTTATTGGTCCAAGAATTAATGCAGCGGGTAGAATAGCTGATGCTAAGGATTCTGTTCGTTTAATGACTGCAGATACCATGGACGATGCGAAAAAGATTGCCTCACAGGTAAATCAGCATAATAATGAGCGCAGAAGTTTTGACCAAACCATCACTGAGCATGCATTTGAGTTGATAGAAAACGACCCTAGTTTTGCAGATAGAAAATCCACCATTTTGTTTCATAAAGAATGGCACAAAGGAGTAATAGGAATTGTGGCAAGTAGGTTAATAGAAAAGTATTATAGACCCACCATTATCTTAACAGAATCTAATGGTATGGCCACGGGAAGTGCAAGGAGTGTGGATGGCTTTGATTTGTATAGTGCTATTGAAGAGTGTAGTGATTTGTTGGATCAATATGGCGGACATACACATGCGGCGGGATTAACGCTAAAGCTTGAAAACTTGCCAATGTTTATAGAGAAATTTGAGACTGTTGTTGCACATAATATTGTTGAGAGAAGTTTAACTCCCGAGATTGAGTATGATATGGAGATTCCATTGCGTACTATTACACCTAAGTTTTACTCGGTGCTAAAGCAATTTTCGCCATTTGGTCCGGGTAACCTAAATCCTGTTTTTATGAGTAAAAACGTATGGGATGTAGGTGATGCAACGATAGTTGGAAATAATCATTTAAAGCTCAGCCTCACGCAAGAAGAGGGTGGTAGAATCTTTAAGGCAATAGGATTTGGCCTTGGAGCATATTACGATAAAGTATCACAGGGCATTAGTTTTGATATATGCTTTACCATTGAAGAAAATCATTTCAATGGACATGTGAATTTGCAATTAAATGTCAAGGATATACTATTTAGGTAGATTTCTTATTGAACAGATTTGTCTCGTTTATTTTGGCCAATTATGGCATAAAAAAACACGCTGATTTTTAAAAAATTCAGCGTGTTTTTTTTAAATGAAAATTTTAAGCTAAAAGCTTAGCCCAGTTAATTTCTTTTGCTAAAATTTCTCGAATTTGCGAAACCGCAATTCGTTCCTGAACCATGGTATCGCGGTAGCGAATAGTAACCGTATTATTTTCTATAGATTCATGATCAATGGTAATACAAAAAGGTGTACCAATTGCATCTTGTCTACGGTATCTTTTCCCAATTGCATCCTTTTCCTCATAGAAACAATTATAATCAGTTTTTAAGTCCTTCATGATTTCGCGTGCTACTTCTGGCAGTCCATCTTTCTTCATCAAAGGTAAAATTGCCACCTTGTATGGAGCTAGTATTGACGGTAGGTTAAGCACCACCCTTGTGTCTTTTTTATCTGGTGAACCATCTGTTGAAGGAGTAATAATTTCTTCTTCTTTATAAGCAGCACACATGGTAGCAAGAAAAAGACGATCTAAACCTATAGAAGTCTCAATTACGTATGGAGTGTAGTTGCCGTATGCCTTACCATTTTCATCTAATTCTGCATCAAAATATTGGATTTTTTTGCCAGATAGTTCAGAATGATTTCTTAGGTCGAAATCGGTTCTAGAATGTATGCCCTCCATCTCTTTGAAACCAAAAGGGAAATCGAATTCAATATCTACTGCGGCATCTGCATAATGAGCAAGTTTAACATGGTCATGAAAGCGGTATCGGTCTGAACCAAAGCCCAGTTTTTGGTGCCATTGCATGCGGGCATTTTTCCAATGCTCGTACCATTCTTTTTGGGTGCCAGGTCTAATGAAGAATTGCATTTCCATTTGTTCAAATTCGCGCATACGCATGATGAACTGACGGGCTATTATTTCATTCCTAAAAGCTTTACCTGTTTGTGCAATTCCAAAAGGAATTTTCATTCTTCCCGACTTTTGCACGTTTAAAAAATTAACAAAAATACCCTGTGCAGTTTCTGGGCGGAGGTAGATTTTATCGGCGCCTTCGGCCATTGCGCCCATTTCTGTAGAGAACATTAAATTAAACTGGCGCACATCTGTCCAGTTACGTGTGCCGCTTATTGGGCAAGCAATTTCATGAAGCTCAATTAAAGCTTTAAGCTGAACCAAATTATTATCGAGCAATGCTTGGACTAGGGCAAGTTGAAGCTCATCGGCCTTAATTGTTTTGCCATCCTTTTGGTATTTGGCAATTTTATCTTCTAACAGGTTATCTGCACGGTATCTTTTTTTAGAATCTTTGTTGTCTATCATTGGGTCTGAGAACCCATCTATATGTCCGCTAGCCTTCCAAGTTTTAGGGTGCATAAAAATTGCGGCATCTAGACCAACAATGTTCTCGTGCATTTGCACCATAGATTTCCACCAATATTGGCGCAAATTATTCTTGAGTTCTACGCCGTTCTGGCCATAGTCGTACACAGCACCGAGGCCATCATAGATTTCACTACTTGGAAAAACAAAGCCATACTCTTTGGCATGGGAAACAACTTTTTTAAAAACTTCTTCGCTCATAAGAATTTGAAATAGCTATTATAATTACATTGGGTTTATAATAGGTATAAGAATAAACATCCCTACAAAAGGGACAAAATAAAACGCCACGAAGGCAGCAAGCCATAGAGATTAAATGAATAATCTTTTTGTCTTGGTGCCTTCGTGGCAGGAAAAAATATATTAGTGAACTAATTCTTTGTAAGCATCAGCTTTAAGCAATCCTTCTACCTCGGCAGCATTAGCGATAGAACATTTGATCATCCATCCTTGTCCGTAAGCATCAGAGTTAACTAGTTCTGGAGCGCCATCTAAAGCTGGGTTAACTTCCAAAACTTCACCTGATATAGGCATAAACAAATCACTTACTGTTTTAACAGCTTCAACTGTTCCAAACACTTCGTGTTGAGCAACGGTTTTACCTTTGCTTGGGATATCAACATAAACGATATCGCCCAATTCGTGCTGAGCAAAATCTGTAATTCCAATGTAAGCAACATCACCTTCAACGCGCACCCACTCGTGGTCTTTGGTGTACAATAAATTTTCTGGAAAGTTCATTTTATTTGGTTTTTATTTCGGCGCTAAAATAAGGTTTGGCAATGAAATAAAAAATGATTTTTAAAAATGAAGGCTTATGGTTTTTTTGTGTTAAGATACTCAAGCACGGTAATTGGCAATAGCAGGCAGGTTAGTGCGTAAATGGTGTCTTCTAATGGAATGGTGTATAGTCTTAGGCCAATTATTTCTGAGGGATTATAAATGACTACTGGGTTTGGTGTAATAGCACCTGTAAGGATTCCATTTACAATGAAGAAAGGAATTAGGTGAATGAAGTAGGCCATCCAAAAATAGCCCATGTATTTCCCTTTTACATAAAATTGTTGAAACAGGAGCACAATTAAAGCCAAAGCAAAATTTACGGCGGTGTATGTTTTACTTGGGTAGGAAACTAGCATGAGGATACACCAAAGTATGAAAGCGTAGTTAAAGAAATGAGCATTTTTTTGCCACCAAGTATCTTTGGTATATGCCTTAAGGCAGGCATAAATAAATATGCTTGCATAGGGAACTACTATAAAAAACGACCATTCTTCTAAGGGAAGTTCAAGTAATTTATAGGGCCAAACATAGGCAGGATTAAAGCTCCAGACGCCGGTTTTAGTGAACCACGAATCCCATAACACGAAAAGGAGTAGGTTCAGACCGATACCTACAAAAAGCCTTGGCCACCAGCGGTAAAATGCTACTTTTTTATCGAAGCTGAGTAAGAATGGGCCGGCAAAAGAGACCAGCATGAGCCATGCATATAAACTCATTTGCTGGTATTAGGATCTTTCCAATATTTTATGGGAACAATGAGCATTCCGAAGTTTTCTCCTTGGTATTTGCCCAGATGTTTGTGATGAATTTTGTGGGCTCTGCGAATAGCGCGAACGTAATGATTGTTCATGTGTGTAAACAATTTAAAACGTTGGTGAATGATAATTTCATGCACCACAAAATAGGCAAATCCATAGAGCGAAATGCCTATGCCAATAAACAACCTCATGTCGTGAAACATGAGTCCCGTGATGTAACAATAGGCACTAGGAATGGCGAAAATAAGGAAGAAGGCATCGTTTTTTTCAAAGAAACCAGGCTCTACTTGATGGTGGTCTTTGTGAAGGTACCAAAGAAATCCATGCATTACATATTTATGGGTGAACCAAGCGGTGAACTCCATGAAAAGGAAGGTTATTAAAACAATTAGTGCCGACATATTTGGGAGGATTTGCGGTTATAAAAATAAGTTGAGTAAGCCAAAAAATACAAGTTGCGTAAAATAAACACGTGTTGCCATTGGATTGTTTTTTAGCATACCACCTTTTAGCATCCAAAAACAAAAGGTGAATCCAAAAAAGAACCAAGCAGTGAAATTTTGCACGGGAATGAGGTTGTTTTGCCAGGTCCAGAAATCCAATTTGGGTGCAATGGGTTCAATTAAAATATCAAGTAAAACCATGAAAACTGCAGCCAATAGGGCTCCAGATATTTCGTTTAGTTTCCATTTAAATTTTATGGCAATGGCCTGAACCAAATAGATGCTAGAATAAGCCACCAGAATCCAGTTAAGGCCAATGAGAATAGGAGTTTGATTGATTTTTGGGCCAAGTGCATCTCCATATTCGTAGGTTCCAAAGATGAGTCCAGTGGTTACGCCCATCATTTCTAGGAACCATGCCCCCATGAAAACAAAAAGGAGATTTGTATAAAACAGCAGGTCCTTTTGCGGATGCATTTTAAACAGCAAGAAGGCAGTTAAGGCAAGGTTAAATGGGGTTAGTTTGGCAAATTCTATTGGATTTATAAGCATGCCAACCACACCAACAGTATAGAAAATAATTAAGATAAGAAACAGTAAATTTTCCTGCTTTGCTAACCATTGCTTCATGCTACAAAGAAACAGATTGCGGGGGAGAAAGTTTGAGAATTAATTAAAGTTTCAAGAAATTGTATGTCTGGGTGCGTAAGCAAAAAGCCCATGTTTACTCAGGTTTAACTTGCCATAAATGGCCATAAACGCTTTGTAAACATGGGCTAAATTAGGTGCTATTTAATTTTTGAAGTAAGCGGGTTTTTTATGTTTTCGTAACTAATAAGTTCTGCTTTTATAGCACCAACAAAGATGTCACTTTCTACCATGATTGGCATTTTGTTGTCATCGTCGGTTACCCATAAAGTAAGCGCTTCATCATCTTTAAACACGCGGCCTTTGATCAATTGTGGCTTAATAACTAGGGTATTAAAAGTACCTGCACCAGTTTTTACTACTTCCTTGCCTACATACTTAAAACGCAACTGAAAATTTTCGCCATCCATATAAAAATTAACAGGGAAAATATCACCCACTTTTGCGTGGCTCATATCGGTAGTACGGGCAAAATAGATTGCAGAAACAACGTCTTGGGTTTGTTGAGCAATATCTACCTTACCTCTTCTGCTGGTGGCAAATCCATTTACCTGATCAAACAAGATAAAGTCGCTGTCTTTGTAACCACCTTCTCTTACTTTTTTTATTTGTTTCCAAGGAATAATTGCCTCCTCATCCACATAACTTTCGTATTGGTCGCGCACCTTAAACATCACGTCTACCATGCCAGAAGACTTGCCATCCACTTTAATGTGGTATGATTTTCTATTGTTAATTTCTACCGGTTGGTTGGCAACTTCAAAGTGAGCATGTCCGCCAGTTAGCGGACCATAATGCACGCGATAATCTAATTTTTCTCCGTAAGTAAAGGCAGTATTTTTAACCTTTTTAATTTCATGTACCTTACTAGATTTTTCTTTAGGCAATTCGGGTGCAATGAATGCATTGGCCGAAACCAACATGGCTAAAGAAGAAAAAATTGCGATTGGAAAGATGTGCTTTTTCATGATACCCTTTGAATGCAAACCTCGTACCAAAAACAAGAATACTTTATAAATCAAATTTAATTCCTTGGGCTAGAGGCAATTCTTTGCCGTAGTTTAAGGTGTTTGTTTGTCTGCGCATGTATGCTTTCCAAGCATCTGAACCGCTTTCTCTACCACCACCTGTTTCTTTTTCTCCTCCAAAAGCACCGCCAATTTCTGCGCCACTGGTGCCAATATTTACATTGGCAATACCGCAATCGCTACCCCAAGCACTTAAGAATTGCTCTGCTTCTTGCATATTGGTGGTAAAAATGCTAGAACTTAAACCTTGCTTCACCCCGTTTTGCATGTCGATGGCTTCTTCTAGGGTACTATATTTTAGAAGGTATAATATGGGTGCAAAGGTTTCGTCTTGCACAATTTGGTATTCATTTTTTGCCTCACAGATGGTAGGTCTTACGTAGCATCCGCTTTCAAATCCAGGGCCAGTCATTACCTCATTGCCTGTTAATACTTTTCCACCTTCTGCCTCTAATTTTTTAATTGCATTGAGGTAAGCATTCACTGCATCTTTGTCGATTAAAGGACCCACTAAGTTTCCAGTGAGAGGGTTACCAATGGTTAATTGCGCATAGGCTTTTACCAACTTTTCTTTCACTGATTCGTATAGACTCTCATGAATTATTAAACGACGTGTAGTGGTGCAACGTTGTCCGGCAGTACCTACAGCACCAAACAACACCCCTACCATGGCAAGGTCAAGGTTGGCATTGGGAGTAAGGATAATTGCATTGTTTCCGCCTAATTCCAATAAGGCTTTACCAAATCTTTGGGCTAGGGCCGAACCAACCGCTTTTCCCATCCGAGTAGAGCCAGTTGCTGATACCAAAGGTATTCTTTCGTCATGGCTCATCCATTCGCCCACTTTATAATCTCCATTTACCATGCTAAATATGCCTTCAGGCAGGTTGTTTTCTTTGAGTACTTGGGCCATCAAATTTTGGCAAGCCACCCCAGATAGCGGGGTTTTTTCTGAAGGTTTCCAAATACACACATCGCCGCAAACGGCAGCTAGCATGCTGTTCCAGCTCCAAACGGCCACAGGGAAATTAAAGGCAGATATGATTCCCACAATACCAAGTGGGTGGTATTGATCGTACATTCTATGGTTAGGTCTTTCACTGTGCATGGTAAAACCATGTAATTGCCTGCTTAATCCTACTGCAAAATCGCAGATATCAATCATTTCTTGTACTTCGCCAAGACCTTCTTGTAGGCTTTTGCCCATTTCGTAGCTTACAAGGTGACCTAAAGCATCCTTGTACTCGCGTAATAAATTTCCGTATTGACGTACAATTTCGCCGCGTTTTGGAGCGGGGATGGTACGCCAGGTTTTAAAAGCTTCTTGGGCTTTTGCAACTACTTGTTGGTATTCGTCTTCTGTGGTAAAGCTAATTTTTCCGATGAGCTGGGCATCCACTGGGGAGTATATTTCTCTAGTGGCAGCGTTGGCAGATGAAAAATGATTTTGGCCGGTAGAAGTGCCGTGGTTATTGTTTGAGATTCCAAGTTTTTTTAGGAAATCTAATGAGAAACTTTGCGTGGTTGACATATGTTTAATTTTAGTACTTATGGTTGTTTTTTTTACCCTTCAACTGCTTCGGCACTTATACAAGAAAAAGTTGCGCCAGAATCAAATTGTGTATAAATGGTTTTCTCACCTAATGACCCCTCGTAATGGAGAGGTAATTTAATAATTGACATAATAATTATTTATGGTGCAAAATTACAATATAAAAAGTAACATGGGGATTATAATTTTGCGTTTCTGATGAGGTTTATTGGGTTAACATTGTTTAGGTTCAGAACGAAAGATGTTTTGCTAAAAATTGATTCATGGCCATTTACCTCCCAATAGCCGCTTACATCGCTGCTGCTAATTACTGGGACATAAATTGAGAACACATTTCTGATTATGGTTACATAAAATCCACCATTATAGGTGAAGTTCATTTTTGACGGATAAAAGCTCGTGGTTGTGCCTGCAACGCCGCCAACGGTTGTATATCCGCTGGGAGATTGCCAATAACTAAAGTCGCCATAAACTCCAATGGGTACTGGAATTGGGGCGGGTATTGTAATGTTTAAAGCACTCAGAAAAGAGTTACTTGAACCTACGTTTGCAAAGTTTCTGAAGCCAGATTCCTTATAAATAATTTGGTGCTCGAATACTGAATAAGAAGGATCGTAAGGATAAGTTGACACTCTACCGATCATTGCCTCATCATAAAGATAATCGTTAACACCAGTATTTGCACCACCTTGGAAATAGGCTCTTTGAGAGTATTGGTCGGCAGGGCTATTTTGTAACGCTGTTTTATTAAACAAAAATCCACCAGCAAACAATCTTATTTCTGCTTTTTTCTTTTTGCCTTTAGCGTAAGTGAAGCCTTGGTTGATTTCGACGCCAAGTTTATTGAAGCTTACCCGATGCAGGCCATTTTGCAGGTATATATTGGCAAAAGCAGGGTATAAGGCATTTGAATTTTGGTAGGAATATTTAATTTCACTTGTTCCAAAATGGTCTGAACCGAATTGATAGAACAGTCCACGATCTTTGGCTTGTTCATTTACCATTACATACCTAAGTTGAATGCTTTGATTGATGCCACTTCTGCGATTTTTTGGCTGCAAATTGAAGGTAATAAATGGGGCAAATTTCTCATAAGAAATATCACCATAATTATTGCCCGTACCGCCTGGCTCAAAAATAGAATGGAGGCTTGGGTCGCCAGAATTATAATAGACACCTTGGGAGGCAAATCTGGCCGATTTAAAGCCAACTTGTATGTTTCTAAGTTTACCTTGTGTGTACCAATTGTGCCAATATTGAACATATCCATTAAGGTCTTTTGTGCCAAAAGAGTATAAAGGAGCAATTACAAATTCATTCTTCTTTTGAGGCATTAAGCTGTTGTAAAATGCTACTCCCAGCATGCTTTTGTTGTATATGTTGTAGGCATAAAGAGGCGCCCAGAAAACCTGCTTAGATTCTCCGTTTTCTAGGTTGAGTAAAGGTTGAAATTTTAGTTTGGTTTTACCATTGTTTTGTTTGTAAAGATCGAGTGAATAGGAAGGAGCATCTAACCTAAAATCTTTGGCAATTTGGGATGGATTTGTAAAGCCAAGGTCGGCAATGTTTATTGTTTTTGTTCCCTCGAAACCAGGAACCCAAACTGTTGTTGATATGCTATCACTTAGTTTTTGACTTATGGCTAAAGGGGCAATAAGATTGCCATTGTTTTTAACTGTAAGAACACCCTTTTTATTTGAAATTAATTGATAATCTAATTTTTGGGTTGAGCCTAAGATACCTTCAAAGAACCAGCTTAAATTTTCTTTGGTAAAGGTTTCTGCATGTTGTTTAAAATCGTTTGGTAAAGGGTGTTTAAACTTCCATTTTTCATAGTATGCTTGCATCATTGCATCAAATTTGTTGGAACCGAGGTAGTGTTCTAAATATCTAAATCCAAGCGGATTTTTTGCATAGATAATGGCCCCATAATTATTGTCTGTATACTCTGTAGATACTAGGTTTCCTGCTTGATCCATGTTTTTGCGTGAGGCATATCTATACAGGAAATCACTCTGATTAAAACCTTCTATCCAAGAGTTTATGTTTGCTTTTTTACCAATTTCAATTTCATTTTTATTATAAACAGCGTGACGATTTTCATAGTAGGTATTGATACTTTCATCCATCCAAGGGTAATCGCGTTCGTTGGTGCCTAAAATGCCATAGAACCAGTTGTGACCAATTTCGTGAATGATTGTTGTTTTAGAATCATCTGCACAATTGGTGATGGTTGGGTATTCCATTCCCGCACCTGCTTTAAGAGGTGTGATAACCACTTGTGCAATTGAATAGGGGTAATTGCCTACCTTTTCGGAATAAAATTGAACACCCTCATTTGCATGTAAGATTCCTGATGGTTTGTTCTTTTTGTTTTTGGGTTGACCAAATATCCAGGTTTCAACACGTTTACCATTGGAGAGCATAACTTCGGATTGATCGCAACTAAAAAGCGGACTTGCGAACCAGGCAAAATCGTGGATGGAATCTTGGATAAAACGGAGGGTTTTGTTTTCTGTTTGGGCAAAATGGGGTGTGTTGAGATCCTTGCTTTTTTCTGCCCACCATATTTTTTCTTTAGGGTCTTGTACTTCTCCAGTAGCAGCCAATACAAAGTTTTTTGGAAGGGTAATGCTTACATCAAATTTTCCAAATTCGCTGTAGAATTCGCCCTGACTAAGGTATGGGATGGGATTCCAGCCGTTAACATCATACACAGCAGGTTTTGGGTACCATTGGGTGATGCAGTAAATACTATCTTCCACCCCGAGTCTAGAAAATACCTTTGGGAGTTTTACATAAAACGGAGTAGTAATTTCAATTTGCTGTTGGCTTTTAAGAGGCTCATTTAGCTTAAGTATGGCGATATCAACCTCTGAGGTAAGAATTAACTCTACTTTTTCTCCATTGATTTTAAAATCAAAAGAATCTATATAACCCCTATCACTTTCTGGGGCAAAATGAAATTCTGTGTTTCCATTTTCTAATTGCTGTTTGGCAAATGCGGTGGTTCTATTTCTGTAGGCGTTGGGCCAGAGGTGAATATAAATTGTGTCTAGGGTATTTGGGCTATTGTTGGTATAGGTCATTTTCTCAAATCCTATTAAACTTTTTGAGCTGTCAATGAGTTCGACTTTGATATCATAATTGACATTTTGCTGCCAGTTTGCCTGATTTAATAATTTTGGCAGGTTTTGTGAGAACAAAGGGGTGATTGCGAGCGTTAATACAATTAGTACGAAATATTTTTTCATTTTGCTAGTTTATGTTTTAAACGAATGTTCAAATATTTGAAAAAAAAATGGAGTTTCTGTGTTTTATTAGCGATGTTGAACAATTAAATTTGAGAAAAAATAATCCTGCTTATGGATGGAAATGATTTTTTAGGGGAAGAGGTTAGCAGCAATGTGCAACGATATGAGAAGATGCTTCGCAATAAAACGAAGGATTATTTTGACGCGGACGCTATTGAAGGGATAATTGAGTACTATATTAACCACGATAAGCAGAAGAAGGCGATAGAGGCTGTTGAATTTGGCAAGGAGTTGTATCCAATGAATATTGCCTTTTGGATTAAACTTGCCGAAATCTACGTAATGATGGAGCGCTTTGAAGATGCGCAAACGGAGTTGGATCGAGCCGAATTATATGAGCCCTTAAACCCTGATTTATTCTTGTTGAAGGGAGAGGTATGCGTGCATCAGTTAAGAATGGAGGATGCGGAATCTTATTTTGAGCGGGCTTTGATGCATACAGATGAGCGATTAGATATGTTGTTTGAGATTGCATATGTGTATGATGATTGTGAGGAATTTTTGGCGGCGGCAAGGTATTTCAAGTTAATTATTGAGGAGGAGCCAGAATTGGAGCAGGCATATTATGAGTTAGCCCATTGTTACGATTTGGTTTCTATGTATGAAGAGTCCTTGTTTTACCTAAATAAGTTAATTGATATTGACCCTTATAATGTAGGTGCTTGGTATAATTTAGGCGTTACTTATGGTAAGATGAACCAGCATGAAAAGTCTATAGAGGCCTTGGATTATTGTTTAGCCATTGATGAGGAATATACGATAGCTAGGTTTAATAAAGCCAATGCTTTGGTTGAGTTAGATAGGTTTAGTGATGCGGTTTTGGAGTATTTGGAAGTAATTAGATTTGAGGGAGGAGATAGTATTTCTTATTGTAATTTGGCTGGTTGTTATGAAAGACTTGGCGAAATTGGTGAAGCGAGAAATTATTATACCAAGGCAGCGCAAATGAATCCAAATTTGGCAGAATCTTGGTTTGGAATTGGTATTACTTTTCAGAAGGAGACTAAGTATAAGGAAGCATTGCAGCATTTTAAGCGTGCAGTTTTACTGGAGCCAGAGAATGCAGAGTTTTTATTGATTTTAGCAGAGTGCGAATATCAGTTGGGATTTATTAAAGAAGCAGAGGAGGTTTATGCCAAGTTGGTGGATATGGACCCAGGGATGATGGAAGCATATTTGGATTGGAGTTTCATCAAATACAGTGAAGGATTGTATGAGCAGGCAGAGAAAATTGTGCGAGACGGTTTAAAATACGACCCTGAGTGCCATCAACACCATTATAGGTTGGTGGTGTATTTATATGCACTTGGTAGGAGTCAAGAAGCCTTACTTCATTTAGAAAAAGGGCTATCCATTCATTTTATTGATCATTTTTTGGTCTTTGACATAGCACCTCCATTGCGCAATGTGCCTGAAATAATGGCAGTTATAGATAGTCACAGAGATTTGAAAAATTGAGTGCTTTCATTATTTCTATTTTATTGCCGAAAGAATACCTTTGTTAGTGTTTACTGCATAAGAAAGTGCAGTTTATAAGTATTTAATTCCATGAAAAATTTTAAATTAAAGCAAGTTCCAGAGAGGCCGTCTAAACCTAGGGATAAAGGTTTAACCATGGTAATGGATAAGGGTTTGAGTATTCGCGAAGCGGAGGACATGATTTCTGTTAGTGGGGAGTACATTGACATTGTAAAATTAGGTTTTGGAACCTCTTATGTAACACCAAAATTAGAAGAGAAAATTAAGCTATACCAGAGCAATGGCATCATTGTTTATTTTGGTGGTACTTTGTTTGAGGCCTATGTGGTAAGAAATCAATTTGAAGATTATATAAAACTATTAGATAAGGTGGGCATGATGCATGCGGAAGTATCGGATGGTTCTATTGAATTGCCGCATGATGTTAAGTTGGAATATATATCAAAATTGAGCAAACATGTTACTGTTTTAAGCGAAGTAGGAAGTAAAGATGTTGAGAAGATTATTCCACCATACCAGTGGATAGAGTTGATGCAAACAGAACTTTCGGCTGGGGCATGGAAGGTAATTGCGGAGGCGCGTGAGGCGGGAAATGTTGGGGTTTACCGCAGCAGTGGAGAAGTTAGAGAGGGATTGGTTCAGGAAATATTAACCAAGATTCCAGAAGAGAAAATTATTTGGGAAGCACCGCAAAAGGCGCAACAAACGTATTTTATAAAATTGGTAGGAGCCAATGTTAATTTGGGAAATATTGCGCCAAACGATATTATTCCATTAGAGACTTTGAGACTTGGATTGAGAAGTGATACTTTTACTTTTTTCTTAGGAAAAGGGGCAAAGTATTTACCTAAAAAGAAATAATGATTTTTTAAGATGACCTTACAAGAACAAATAAATGCAGATGTAATATCTGCGATGAAGGCTAAGGAGGAAATTAGTCTTAGGGCTTTGAGAAGCCTAAAATCTGCCTTATTGCTTGCTGCAAGTGAGCCTGGTGCAAATGGAGTTGTTACAGATGAAGCAGCCTTAAAAATTTTCCAAAAATTGGCTAAGCAACGTAAAGAGTCGCTTGATATTTATGTTCAAAACAAGCGAGAAGATTTGGCGCAAGTGGAGAGAGATGAGCTAGAAGTTATTGAAAAGTATTTGCCAAAACAAATGAGCGAAGATGAAATTAAAGCTGTCTTGCAAGGAGTGGTAACAGGTGCAGGAGCCAGCAGTGCTGCTGATTTTGGGAAAGTAATGCCACTTGCCATGAAAGCATTGGCTGGAAAGGCAGATGGGAAAGTAATTTCGGCTGTGCTGAAACAAATTTTAGGCTAATAAAAGATTAAGTAATTGAAGCAACAAAGCGAGTATTTGCTTTGTTGCTTTTTAGTGTAAATAGCGTATGACAGATCATATAGAAGAAGAAAGAATTAAGAAGGCATTTCAAAAAAAGGATTGGCCAGAAATTAAAGTCAGTGATAGCTGGGCTACATTTAAAATTATGGCTGAGTTTGTGGAAGGCTTTGAGAAGATGAGTAAAATTGGTCCCTGCGTATCTATTTTTGGTTCGGCCAGAACAAAAGCGGATAATCCTTATTATTTATTGGCTGAGGAGATTGCAAAGAAGCTGGTTAATGCTGGTTTTGGAGTAATTACCGGAGGTGGTCCAGGAATTATGGAGGCAGGAAATAAAGGAGCTTTTGAGGCGGGTGGAAAATCTGTTGGGTTGGGAATAGAGTTGCCGTTTGAGCAGTTTTTTAACAAATATGTAGATAGGGATAAGAACATTAATTTCGACTACTTTTTTGTGCGCAAGGTGATGTTTGTTAAGTACGCTCAAGGCTTTATAGCGATGCCTGGAGGCTTTGGTACTTTGGACGAGTTATTTGAATCTTTAACGCTTATACAAACCCATAAAGTAGCCCAATTTCCAGTGGTTTTGGTTGGCAGTGAATTTTGGGGTGGATTAATAGATTGGATAAAGCAAGTGATGTGTGATAAGGAAAAGAATGTGAGTCCAGATGATATGTTTTTGTTTAAGGTAGTAGATACTGCTGAAGATGCGGTAAATTATATTTTGGATTACTACGCTGAGATGAGCATTAGGCCTAATTTCTAGTATTTTTTATAGGCTATTGTTTACAAAATACATATCTATATCACCTTTATTTTTAGCATTTATTTTGCCTCTATAAGTGCAATTAAACTTTTCTTGTATAAGTTGGTAGGTATCTCCACTGATATTTATTTTACCTGGTTCTGAGTTTCCCTCCATACGTGAGGCTGTATTTACTGTATCGCCCCAGATATCGTATGCATATTTTTTTACGCCAACGATACCCGCTACAACTGGTCCGCTATGAATTCCAATTCTGATTTGGAATTTGCCCATGTTTTTTTCCATGAATTGTTGAATATCAAGTGCGGCTAATACTATTTGTTCTGCATGGTTGGTGTTTTCGTGAGGAAGTCCGCAAACAGCGAGGTAAGCATCTCCTATTGTTTTTATTTTTTCTATACCATGTTTTTCCATGATGGCATCGAAAGCGGTGAAATTTTGGTGGATTTCTTGAACCAATTGGGTTGGACTCATTTGTTCGCTGAGGCCTGTAAAGTTAACGAAATCGGTAAATAGTACACTCACTTGATTATAGAGTTTAGCCTCTGATTTACCTGAGGCCTTGAGTTCATCGGCTATTTCTTCTGGTAGGATATTTAGCAATAATTTATCTGACTTGTTTTTTTCTTTAGTCAGTTCATTA
The DNA here is from genome assembly GCA_044370475.1 of Bacteroidia bacterium. Taxonomy (GTDB): domain Bacteria; phylum Bacteroidota; class Bacteroidia; order UKL13-3; family UKL13-3; genus B1. Next base: position 27,958 of record JBILVK010000001.1, on the reverse strand, counting down.
TTGAGTTTTTGCTTCTTTTTGTTTTGGGTATAAAACGCAAATGATACAAAAATGAGTCCGACCATAGCACCGCCTAAGCCAAAATTTATTCCTAAACTTCTAGAAGCTTTAAGCTTGGCAATTTCACTTTCGCGTTGGAGGTATGCAATTTCAATGTTTTTGATTTCGGACTCATATTTTTGCTCCATATCTGCAAAAGATTTTACTTTATCTCTATTAAAAAGAGAATCTTTTACAGCTATTGACTCCCAAAGCACATCGTAACCTTCCTTAAATTTATTTTTGTTTTGAAGGTAGTAAGCCTTGTTTTGGAGGGCTGTTTGAAGGTCGTTTAAATTTTTAGATTTTTCTGCGAAGTATATTGCGGAGTCTATGTAAATTTCAGTTTTTTGATCTGCCAACCCAATGCCTGCAAGGTTATTGTATAGACTAGATAAGGTAGTGTTTGCATTTCTTTTGTGTGCCAGGTATAATGCGTTTTTTAAATGCTTTTCTGCTAGCGCAAAATTTTCATGAATTGCATAGAAGGTGCCTATTGAAATGAGGGCAATTTCCTCTAATTTCTTATTCTGATTTTCGACAGCTAATTTGAGTGCAATATTATAAAGTCTTAACTCCTCCTCAGAATTATTTGAAAAAGAGCCTTTGAGAATATAAAACCTCATTAGCTCCTCCTTGTGGCCATCTAATTTGCAACTATTTATGCCTTTATTGGCGTAATAGAGCACTTTATTGGCATCTGAAATTTCTGCATAGATAGATGCATATTTAAGGTAAATATCTGGTTCTAGGTTTTCGCTTTTACATTTGTTTTCTTTAAAATCTTTGTTTGCAAGGAAGACATGTCTTATTGCAATTTGGTATGAACCTATTTGCCTATGATAATCGGAAAGAAAAAGATGAACCTTGATTTTTTTACAAGGTTCATCTTTTAGGGTAAATATCTGAAGGAGTGTATCACCATATTTAGGGGTGATAGTGTTTTTATTTATTTGGTCGTTTGGAATACATGCAAGTATGCTATCAGCCCATATTGAAGGAGGTTGGCCCGCAAGTGGTTTTAATAAAAAGAGCAGTATATAAGTAATCCAAAATCTTCCCATTGGTTTTTAAAAATAAGACTTTATCTACCTTTTGATCCCAGGGTATTTTTATTGTACTTCCATTTTTTGCTATCTCCTAATTTGGGGTTAGGTGTTTTTGTGGAGAGAAAGGTACCAGAAGCCACTCCATTACTAACCACTTCCATACTTGCGCCTGTGGAATCTCCATCTAGTAGCCACGATGTGTCAGTAGGTTCAGTGCTATTGCAAAGCACTAAATTATCTGAAAGATTATTATCTCCACTTATGTAAACTCCAGAAGTAGATAGCCATTGGTTGTTGCTATTTTGCGTCCATTCTTGGGTTGGGTCTGTTGGACCTGTTCCAATACGAAGTTCTGCCTTTGCAGCGCTACCGCTTACATTTGCGGTAAGGTAATAATTTGAGCCATTTTCTTCGAAATAAACTTCGTAAGCTTCACCTACATTAATTGTTGCCATAATTTATTGTTTTAGTTTAATCAAATATAGGGTATATAAATGGTTAACGGGTTGCCAAATTCTATTCGGTTTGAACCGAATTCTAAATAAATAAATAACTGAGCCTTGGTTCGGACCGAAATATAAATGACTAAAATCATGCATGTTAAAGTGTTGATACACAAAGCCTCCCACGCCTTGGTTTTAAAGGGATTCCAAAGCTAAATGTATAATGTATCTTTGCCCTATGAACTCATTGAAAGAAGACGCGTTAAAATACCACAGTAAAGGTAGACCAGGGAAGATATCTGTAGTTCCTACAAAGCCCACCAATTCGCAACGAGATTTAAGTTTGGCTTATTCGCCCGGGGTGGCAGAGCCTTGTTTGGCAATTGCGGAGAATCCAGAAGATGTTTACAAGTATACTTCTAAGGGAAATTTGGTGGCAGTAATAAGTAACGGTACAGCTGTTTTAGGTTTGGGTGATATTGGTCCGGCAGCCTCTAAACCTGTTATGGAAGGCAAGGGAGTTTTATTTAAAATCTTTGCTGATATTGATGTATTCGATATTGAAATAGATACTAAGGATACTGAAGAGTTTATTAAAACTGTAAAGAATATTGCTGGCACATTTGGTGGCATTAATTTGGAGGATATAAAGGCGCCAGAATGTTTTGAAATAGAGCAGCGTTTAAAGGAAGAGTTGAATATTCCAATTATGCACGACGACCAGCATGGAACGGCAATTATTACCGGTGCGGCTTTGTTGAATGCTTTGGAAATTGTTGGCAAAAAAATTGGGGATATTCAGGTTGTTTATAATGGTGCAGGGGCTGCTGCAATATCTTGTGCTCGTATTATGATTGCCTTGGGTGTGAAGAAGGAAAATCTAATTATGTGCGATAGTAAAGGTGTTATTAGGGCCGACAATTTAGCCTTGGATAAAATTAAGGCGCCTTATGGAACGATTAGAGATTTGCATAATTTGGCAGATGCCATGGTTAACGCTGATGTTTTTGTTGGACTTTCTAAGGCAGATGTGGTGAGCCAAGATATGTTGCGCACCATGAACAAAGATTGTATTGTGTTTGCATTGGCTAACCCAAATCCTGAGATTACTTATGAATTGGCTATGGCTTCTCGTCCTGATATCATTATGGCTACAGGTAGGAGCGATTATCCCAACCAAGTGAATAATGTATTAGGTTTCCCTTATATCTTTAGAGGTTCTTTGGATGTGCGTGCATCGAAGATTACCGAGGAGATGAAACTTGCGGCGGTATATGCATTGGCGCAATTGGCCAAAGAGCCCGTTCCAGAAATAGTGAATTTGGCTTACAATGAAAGCAATGTGTCTTTTGGTAGAAACTATATCATTCCTAAGCCAATTGATCCAAGATTGATAACAACGGTTTCGCCTGCTGTAGCTAAGGCTGCCATGGAATGTGGTGTAGCCAAAGAACCTATAAAAGATTGGGAGGTTTACCACCATCAATTGCTCAATCGTTTGGGTAAGGAAAGTAATTTTATACGTGCCATTACCGATAAGGCAAAGCAAAATCCAAAACGTGTTGTTTTCTCGGAAGCCGATAATTATAAGATATTGCGTGCTGCACAAATTGTAAAAGATGAAGGCATAGCTATTCCAATTTTATTGGGACAAAGAGATAAGATAGAGCAGATCATTCGTGAGAATAACATGAATTTAAAAGACATCTCTATCATTGATCCTATGGAAGAGGAGCACAAACGCAATGCTTTTGCAGATGTATTGTTTCGCAAGCGTCAGCGCAATGGTTTAGCTGTTCATGAGGCTAGGAAAATGATGCGTGATAGACATTATTATGCACCAATGATGGTTGAAATGGGTGAAGCAGATGCCATGATTAGTGGATTAACCAAAAATTATCCAAGTACCATTAGACCTGCCTTGCAAATTTTGGGTAAAGAAGATGGAGCAGAAGTGGTTGCGGGCATGTATATTATGCTGTCTAAAAAAGGAACTTTGTTCTTTGCAGATTGTACCGTTAATCAATCGCCAGACGAAAACCAATTGGTCAATATTACCAACTTAACCTATAAGGCAGTTAAGAAATTTAACCGCGATCCGCGCATTGCATTATTAAGTTATAGCAATTTTGGATCGGCCAAAGGTATTGATGCTGTGAAGATGGCAAAGGTGCGGGCAAGGTTGAAAAAAGAATTTCCAACCATGGTGGTAGATGGCGATATACAAGCAAATATTGCGTTGAATCAAAAACTATTGAAGGAGAATTTTCCATTTAGTGAATTGGTTGGAGACAATGTAAATACCTTTATTTTTCCGTCCCTTTCTTCTGGAAATATTGCCTATAAGATGTTGCAAGAATTGGGAGCAGCTGAGGCAGTAGGTCCGGTTTTATTGGGCTTGAAAAAATCTGCACATATTTTGCAATTGGGTAGTAGTGTTCGCGAAATTGTGAACATGGTAACCATTGCGGTTGTTGATGCACAAAGCAAAGAGTAGTTCTTTTTTCTGATTTATTGGTCACAAAAGGGTTTCTACCTATTTATCGTCTAATTCATTGCTAGGTATTTAATATCTTGCTACTTGGTAATGAAATATAGACTTATTTTAATTTTTTATGTATTGCTGTTGAGCCAACTCGCTGCACAAGTGCGTATGTTGCCTCTTGTATTTAAGCCTGTGTTTGGAGAGCTAACTATTGCAAATAACCAGCAATGGTTTTTGTATGCCCGCACAGATAGCCTATTTATTCAGGGTAACAAGAAGGCTTATTATCAAGAAAAGGACAGCATTCAAATTCAAACGCTTGCTTGGTATATTTCAAAAGTGCGCTTGCTGCATCACCAACAAGTTGTATGGCAGGAAGAGAACAGTTTTCACTTGTTGGATTTGGCGCATGCAGAAAGTATGAGATGGGATTTGCAAGTTCCCAAGGATATAGTTTATACGCAAATTGCCTTTGATTTGGGGATTGATAGTGTTACCAATGTTTCTGGGGCTTTGGGAGGGGATCTTGACCCTAGCAAAGGGATGTATTGGACATGGCAAAGCGGTTATATAAATTTTAAATGGGAGGGAAAATCTGCTACCTATTCTTCAAAAAATAATGCATTTCAATTTCACTTGGGCGGATACCAATATCCATTTTTGGCCTGCCAGCAAATTGTTTTGGATGCGAATAATAAATCTAGTGTTGAAGTTATTTTAGATCTTAAAAATGTGTTGAAGCAGGTAGATTTTAGCACCACACACCACATTATGTCGCCTTCTTTGGAAGCACTTAGACTCTCGCAATTACTTAAAGAATCGATACGCATAGGTAATCCATGAAAGCACGCACTTTAATAACAAGCCTCCTTGTGATTGTCATTTGTTCTTTTGGGTTTCGGTCTGAACCAATTTTTGTTGCGCCCAAGCATTGGCCAAATCCCGTTTATGATTTTAACAAAAACCCATTGAGCAAGGAGCGTGTATTGTTGGGAAGGGTTTTATTTTACGACCCAATTTTATCTAAGAATAATTTAGTTTCATGTGCCAATTGTCATTCGCCATACAATGCATTTACACATGTAGATCACGCTTTGAGTCACGGTATTTTTGATAGCATAGGCACACGCAATTCACCCGCATTGATGAACCTAGCTTGGCATCAAAATTTCATGTGGGATGGAGCCATTAATCATTTAGACATGCAAGCCTTGGCACCCATTAGTAACCCGAGTGAAATGGGTGAAAACATGGGAAGTTTGGTTGGTAAATTGCAAGCCTTGCCTAGGTACCAAAGTTTGTTTTATGCGGCATATCAAGATAGTTTGGTAACAGGTGAACGCGTATTGAAATCTATATCGCAATTTATGATAACCTTGGTAAGTGCAGAATCTAAGTATGATTCTGTTATGCGGGGAGATAGCAAGTTTACTGAGCAAGAACAAAAAGGCTATGCCTTATTTAAAAAGCATTGCAACAGTTGTCACACAGAACCTTTGTTTACCAATCTACAATTTGAGAACAATGGTTTAAGTGTAGACCCTTCTCTAAATGATTATGGGCGTTATCGGATCAGCCAGAACCCCAATGATTCCTTTAAGTTTAAGGTACCTACTTTGCGCAATATTTCCTATTCTTACCCGTATATGCATGATGGTAGGTTTACAACTTTAACGCAAGTGTTGGCGCACTATACAGCTGTAAAAAGTTCATCTGGGAATTTGGCAAAACAATTAAGGGTACCCATTGTTTTGAGTTCAAATGATAAGGTAGATTTGACTGCTTTTTTGATTTCGCTTAATGACAGACATTTTCTTTTTAATTCAAATTTTGCCTATCCCAAAGAAGTATTTTTTGCTGAACCGAAGGGAAGATGATTTTTACGCGTCTAACAGACAAAACCTAAACATTTAAATTATAAAACGATGAAACGCAATTTTTTTATCTTCGTCTTCCTTGCAATAGGCATAGGAAGCTTTGCACAAAACAATCCTGCCATTAAATCTTGGTTGCAAAATACTACTGGAATTAAGGGTAGGCATTATATAAAGAATAATTCAACAGCCATAAACGATGCAGATTCTGCAAATGTCTTGGGTGTTTATTATTCTGCTACTTCTGTGTATATAAGAACCAATGGGGTGCCAGCTTATGTTACTGGACCCTTTTTGGATGGCAACCCATCACTTACTACCAGTCAGAACGCCATTTTCAAAATGACCTTAACGCCTGTTGAAAATACCGGTACCCCAACTGCTACTTCTGGTGGCAATATTGGACTTTTTACCAATGGTGTAGCCATGTTTGATTACCGTGATGGTGTTTCGTGGCAGAATTCTAGTAATTCATTAAAAGGTGGTCCATTAGGTGGTATGGGAGATGGTGTTTGGAACCGAGATGCAATTGTTGCGGAGCGCGGTGGTTTCGATTGTGCCAAAGGGCATCCAGCAATGGGTAATTACCACCACCACCAAAATCCAAGTGCATTTAAATTGGATAAAACCGTGATATCTACCATCTGTAATTTATACGATGCAGATGGATTGTATGTAATTGATTCTACTCAGCATTCGCCGCTTATTGGCTTTGCCTATGATGGTTTCCCAGTTTATGGCGCTTATGCTTATAAGAATGCTGATGGAACTGGAGAAATAACGCGCATGAAATCTAGTTTTACCTTGCGTAACATTACCAAACGCACAACACTATATACAGGTGCAACGGTAACTGCTGGTCCAGATGTAAGTACCACCTATCCTTTAGGTTTGTTTAGAGAAGACTATGAATTCACTGTTCCTGTCGCTTCCTCACAAGATTATTTAGACAGTCATAACGGAAGGTTTTGTGTTACTCCAGAATATCCAAATGGGATTTACTGTTACTTTGCAACTGTAGATGTAAGTTGGAATTCTGCATATCCTTATTTGGTTGGACCAACTTATTATGGTCAGAAAGCGGCATCTAAAGTAAGCTCCATAACAGAAGCGGTTAGCATTTATAAGCCAGGTGCAACTGGCTTGGAAAATGTGCAAGTACAAAGTTTGCAAATATCTGTTTATCCAAACCCTGCCAATGATTTGGTTGCGGTTCAAAGTGCGGGTTTAACCAGTTCAGATTTACTGGTAGAATTGTTCGATTTGCAAGGACGTTTGGTTCAGACTAGCAAAATTTTGCAAGGCAGCACCATTGCTTATTTTGATACCAGAACTTTGTATCAAGGCGAGTATATCATACGTGTAACGGGCGATAGGCATGTATCGAATACAAAGTTAATATTGACTAAATAGTATCCGAGAAATTTCGATCTTGGCGGGTTATCAGATTTTTTTTCGGTCTGAACCAATCCAATTATATGACATAAAAAAAGAGGCTGTTTAACGTAAACAGCCTCTTTTTTTTATGTGTGTTCGGTTCAAACCGAAACTTATTTTAATGTACGTTTTACTTCAACTTCTTCGTAAGCCTCTACATAATCACCTTCTCTTAAGTCGTTGTAATTGTTGATGGTTAAACCGCAATCAAATCCAGTAGCAACTTCTTTTGCGTCGTCTTTGAAACGTTTCAAAGAAGAAAGTGCGCCAGAGAATACTACTACACCGTCGCGAATCAAGCGGATTTTGGCATTTCTAACCAATTTACCATCTGTAACCATACAACCGGCAACTGTACCCACTTTGGTGATTTTGAACACCTCACGAATTTGGGCGTTTCCAAGAATCTTCTCTTCAATGGTAGGAGCCAACATACCTTCAATAGCCGATTTAATCTCTTCTATTGCGTTGTAAATTACAGAGTATAGTCTGATGTCGATTGATTCATTTTCTGCTAATTTTCTAGCTTGCGGACTAGGCCTTACCTGGAAGCCCACGATGATAGCATCTGAAGCAGAAGCCAACATTACATCGCTCTCAGAAATTTGACCAACCGCTTTATAAATTACACTTAACTGAACTTCTGGCGTTGATAGTTTAATTAATGAGTCTGCTAATGCTTCTACAGAACCATCCACGTCGCCTTTAACAATAACGTTAAGCTCTTTAAAGTTTCCAATGGCAAGACGTCTTCCAATTTCATCTAAAGTAATATGCTTATTGGTACGAATACCTTGCTCACGTTGTAACTGTTGACGTTTATTGGCAATTTCTTTGGCCTCTTGTTCATTTTTAGTAACAATAAACCTATCACCCGCTTGCGGAGCTCCATCAAAACCAAGGATCATCACAGGTGTACTTGGTCCAGCGACAGTCATTTTCTTACCACGCTCATCAAACATTGCCCTAACGCGACCATTGTTTGTACCCGCCAATAATGGATCTCCTACTTTCATGGTACCACTTTGCACCATAACGGTAGTAACAATACCTCTACCTTTATCTAAGGTTGCCTCAATAATTGAACCAACAGCACGTTTATTAGGATTAGCTTTTAGCTCTAACATTTCTGCTTCAAGCAATACTTTTTCTAATAAAGTTTCGATACCTACTCCTTTTTTAGCAGAAATTTCTTGGCACTGATATTTACCACCCCATTCTTCCACCAAGATATTCATGGCCGAAAGTTGTTCGCGAATTCTATCTGGATTAGCCGCTTCGCGGTCAATCTTATTTAAGGCAAAAATAATTGGAACGCCTGCAGCTTGTGCGTGGCTAATAGCCTCTTTTGTTTGAGGCATTACGCTATCATCCGCGGCAATTACAATAATTACGATATCTGTAACCTTAGCACCACGAGCACGCATTGCGGTAAACGCTTCGTGACCAGGTGTATCAAGGAAGGTGATTTTTTTGCCATTTTCGAGTGTCACCGCGTATGCACCAATATGCTGTGTGATACCACCCGCTTCACCTTTTACAACATTTGCGCTACGCACATAATCTAGTAAAGATGTTTTACCATGATCTACGTGACCCATTACGGTAACGATAGGAGCACGATGGATGAGTGTATCAGGCTCATCAATTTCTTCCTCAACGGCTTCAACCATTTCGGCAGAAACAAATTCTACTTCAAAGCCAAATTCTTCTGCAACAATGGCAATGGTTTCGGCATCTAAACGTTGGTTAATGGAAACCATCATACCAAGGCTCATACAAGCGCTAATAATTTGGGTTACTTGAAGGTTCATCATTTGCGCCAATTCATTGGCCGTTACAAATTCTGTTACCTTCAATTTGTTTTTCTCCATTTCCTCTTGCATCATTGCTTCTTCACGCTCGTTGGCTTTGAAGTCGCGTTTTTGCTTGCGGAGTTTAGATCGAACAGCACCAATATTAGGGTTCTTGCTACCTGGGTTAAGGCGTGCAAGAGTGGCTTTTAATTTATCCTGAATTTCCTTATCGCTAATTTCAGTTTTTTCTTCAGGTTTCCCAAAACGGTTATTACCTGGTCCGCCCGGACCTCTATTATTTCCAAAGCGATTTCCACCACCTTGGTTGTTACCTGGTCCACCTGGACCTCTGTTATTGTTGTTGTTATTACCTTGGTATGGCGGACGAGGGCGGTTTGGATCGGCAGGTTTATTTGGATCTACGCGATTGGTTCCTGGCTGGTCTCCACCAATTTGTTTGCGTTTACGTTTACGTTTCCCGTTAGGGTCATCGCTGCTTGCAACAGGATTTTGTTTTTTAGGAGGAGGATCTTGTTTAAGGACAATCTTGCCCATTACTTTAAGACCTTCTAATTTTTCGTATTTTACTTCAGAAACAGTAGCTTCCTCAGATTGTTCTGGTGCAAATGGTTTTTCTTCGTTTGCAGCAGGAGCAGTTTCAATAACATCAGGTTTTTTGCTTTCAACTTCAACTGTTTTATCAACAGGAGTCGGTACTGCAGGTATTTCTGTTTTTACAGGAGGCTCTGGAGTAATCGGAGGAGCGGGTTTAGTAGGTTCAGGCTTTTTACCTTTTCCTTTTGGTTTCTTGAGCGCATCTAAGTCGATTTTGCCCATCACCTTTAATCCGCCAGTACTTTCTTCTTTTGCCTCAACATTAGATTCTTCAACTTTTGCTTCAACAACCTCAACTACAGGAGTAGGTGTTGGAATTTCAACAGGTTTTTCAACCACCACTGGCGCAGGTATCTCCTTAACGGGTTCAACAGCTGGCGGCGGAGGTGCAGGAACTTCAATTGGTTTTTCAACCTGAATAGGTTCAGCCACTTTTTTGGCAGGTTGATTGGAGTTAACCAGACCTGATTTTACAAGGATGCCATCTTCTTCCTCATCTTCTTCAATAGCAGCAGCCTTAGCTTTTGGCAATTCGTGCACTGTATCTTTTGGCTTGGCCCTGTCGCGTCCAAGTTTATTGGCCTCGTCTTTTACTTTTTTCTCCGAAGAGAATTCAGACATCAGAATCGAGTATTGATCCTCTGAAAGTTTCGTAGTAGGCTTGGCCTCAATGACATGTCCTTTTTTAGCCAATACTTCAACCAATGTGGTCATACCCACATTGAGTTCCTTCATTACGGCATTAATTCTTTTTGTACCTATTGTTTCGCTCATTCTGCGCTTTTTCTTCCTAAAAATTACTGCGAATATCGTTTTTATTCATGGATATTCAACATGTTCAGCCAAAAAGGTAGGCTATTCAAATTCCGCTTCTAATATTCTGCGAACTTCTTGAACGGTTTCCTCTTCTAATTCGGTTCTTCTAACAAGTTCTTCGTTAGGAACTGCCAACACACTTTTTGCTGTATCTAGACCGATGCCTTTTAATTCATCAATTATCCAGCTATCAATTTCATCGCTAAATTCGTCAAGATCGATATCTTCCTCTTCACTTTCTGTTTCGCGATACACATCAATTTCGTAGCCAGCTAATTTTCCAGCAAGTTTAATATTATGTCCGCCCTTACCAATAGCCAAAGAAACTTGGTCTGGTTTTAAGTAAACAGAAACACGTTTTTTAGCCTCATCAATTTTAATGGAAGTAACTTTAGCAGGGCTTAAAGAGCGCTGAACCAAAAGGCTTGGGTTACCAGTATAGTTAATTACATCGATGTTTTCGTTTCTCAATTCACGAACGATACCGTGAATACGAGAACCTTTCATTCCAACGCAGGCTCCAACAGGATCAATACGGTCATCATAGCTTTCTACAGCAACTTTTGCCCTTTCACCTGGCTCACGCACAATCTTTTTGATGCTAATAAGTCCGTCAATAATCTCTGGAACTTCTTGTTCAAACAAGCGCTCAAGGAAAACAGGAGCTGTTCTGCTCAGGATAATTCTTGGATTACCATTGTGCATTTCAACTTTAGCAACAACGGCACGTATTGAATCACCTTTTTTGTAGAAATCAGCTGGAATCATTTCAGTTTTAGGCAATAAAAGTTCGTTACCTTCATCATCCAATACCATGATTTCTTTTTTCCAGATTTGGTAAACTTCACCTGTAATAACTTCGCCCACACGATCTTTATACTTTTTATAAAATTCGTCTTTTTCAAGTTCAAGTACTTTCGATAAAAGGGTTTGGCGAGCAGAAAGAACGGCTCTTCTGCCAAATATTTGCAAACCAACTTCTTGGGTTACATCTTCACCAATTTCAAAATCAGGTTCAATTTTAATGGCATCTGTATAGGATATTTGGGTATTTTCATCTTCTACCTCACCATCGTGAACGATGGCACGGTTTTGCCAAATTTCTAAGTCACCACTTTTGTCATTGATAATCACGTCGAAATTGTTGTCGCTATTAAAGCGTTTGCGCAACATTCCACGGAAAACGTCTTCCAAAACGCGCTGCATGGTTGCGCGGTCGATGTTTTTGAACTCTTTAAACTCACTAAAGGAGTCGATTAATCCTGCACTGTGCATATTCTATAAATTTAATATTCTAGTTAAATGAAACCATCACCAAAGCTTCTTCAATTTCTGAAAGTTGAAGGTCTTTAAAAACGGGTTCTTTGGGTTGGTAAGCTTTCTTTTTGTCTTTTAATTGTATTTGAATGGTTTCTCCATTCACCGAAATAAGTTTACCTAGCAATTCGGTTTTTGCTTTCAGGGTAATTTTTAATTCTCTACCAATATGCTTGTTGTATTGTCTCTGAAGAATGAGCGGACGATCAACACCTGGTGAAGAGACCTCTAGTTTGTAAGGCACATCGCCAAAATCCAATTCATCTAGTTTATTTGATAGATGTTTGTTTAGACTTCTGCATTGTTCTATGGTTAAAGGACCTTCACTATCAATTAAAACCAACAATTTTCCTGCGCTAGGTTTGTATTCAATTTCTACCACAAATACTGAAGGGTCTAAGACCTCAGCACTCCATTCTTTTATTTGTTCAACTATCTGCATGGTTAACAAAAGAGGGGACTTTTGGTCCCCTCTTTTACAATTAATTTGCAGCAAATATATGGAAATTTTATTGTTATGCAATACTTTTGTGGATATGGTTAATATTATTCGCGTAAACCTATTCTTTTTAGCCATCATCTGTGGGTTCAAAGGATTTGCCCAAAATGATACAAGTGAAAAGGGGATTCTTGAACGTATAAGGAGCGAAAATAGAGCAAAAATTCCGGGGTATTTAGTTGGTTACGACACTGGGTATGTAACGAGTTTTAAAGATAATTTCATCATCACTGTAGTAAATGAAACAAAGTTCAGCAGAATTAACGCAAGCTATATTGGTGCGAACAAAAGCAGTTATTTGAATTACAAAACCAACGATTTAAATACTTGGGGTATCGGATTAGATTATAAGTGGTTTACGTTTGAGTATACCACAAAATTACCTTGGTATACGCCAGACCCAACTTATGGGGCTGTTGAGAATAGGGGTTTGGGTTTTGGATTAACTATGCGAAAATTTAGTTTTAGGTATTTTTACGAGATTTATAAGGGGTATTATTTGGAGAATACGGAGGAGTGGGTAGCTAGTGGTGGTAGCAAAGAGGATGTTTATTATATACGGCCAGATATTTATACTCGGATGAATTTTATAAAAGCGAATTATGTTTTTAACAACAAGCGTTTTTCAAACAATGCCTCTATGTGGCAACTGGAGCGTCAGGAAAGGGCATCTGGTAGTTTTGTTGCGGGCTTGTCTTATATCTATAATACCTTTTCGGCCGACTCAAGCATTATTCCTTTTGGGTTAGATACTTTTCCTAACGCAAATAATACTTTTTTTGCTATGAATTCGATTGGGGCTAATATTGGTTATGTTGCAAATTTACCAATAGGTAAAAAGAAGAAATGGTTTATTACAGGGGCGTTAATTCCAGGGATTTCTTATCAATTTGGCAAGCTTGAAATAGATGACGTGGGTGGTATTAAAAGTAATACCTTAATGGGTTTTCAATCTGAGTTTAGGTTTGGAATTTGCTATAATGGAGATTTGTGGTATGTTGGTTCTATGGCTAGATCTTATCAAAATTTAAATAATTTATTGGGAGATGCGCCCTTTGCCATCAATAATAGTTTTGGTAGGTTTTACTTTGGATATAGATTTCCTTCTATTAAACACAGTAATAAATGGCTCAAAAAAATTGGCTTTTAGTTTTACTTTTTTTTTGGTCGTAGTGTTTATTGGTTCAAAATAGATATGTTTACCTTGCAGATTAGGCAGGTAAATTTATTTTAAATTCCAAAGGATAAAGGAATACATATCTGTAGCATCTTCAATTAACTTAGTTGTTGGTTTACCCGCACCATGTCCAGCTTTTTTATCTATTCTGATTAAAATTGGTTTATCCACTTTAGTAGGTTTCTCTTGTAAGGTTGCAACAAACTTAAACGAATGTGCAGGTACCACTCTATCGTCGTGATCGGCTGTCATTATTAAGGTAGCAGGGTAGCTCACACTGTCTTTTACATTATGTAGAGGAGAATATTTAATAAGGTAATCGAATTGAGATTTATCATCACTAGAACCATATTCAACTGCCCAGCCCCAGCCAATGGTGAATTTATGATAGCGTAACATATCTAGCACTCCAACTGCTGGTATGGCAGCCCTAAATAACTCGGGTCTTTGGGTCATACAAGCGCCTACCAATAAGCCTCCATTTGAACCACCATGAATAGCCAGGTGTTCACTTGAAGTGTATTTTTCTTTTATCAAATATTCTGCGGCTGCAATAAAATCATCAAATACATTTTGCTTTTTCTCTAACATTCCAGCTTGGTGCCAATCCTCACCATATTCGCCACCACCTCTTAGGTTGGCAATGGCATAAACACCACCTCTTTCTAAGAACATTATTCTGCTGATGCTAAAAGAAGGGGTGAGGTTAATATTAAACCCACCATAACCATATAAAAGAGTAGGATTGTTCCCGTTTAAGTTGAGCCCTTTTTTGTACATAATGAACATAGGTACTTTGGTGCCATCTTTACTTGGGTAAAACACTTGTTTTGTTTCAAATTGGGTTGGGTCAAACTTATAATTAGGCGTAGCACCCCAATCTTTTTGGGTTTGCGATTTGAGGTCGTAAAATTTTATTTTGCCAGGCTCGGTAAACGACACATAGCTATAAGATATCATTGATTTTTCGCGTAAACAGCCATTAACACTTGCAGTACCTATGCCTGGTAGTTCCATTTCTTTAATGAGTTTACCATCACTGTTAAAATGCTTAAGTCTTGTACTTGCATCAACTAAGTAAGATGCAATTAAATCGCCACCAGCGGTTGTAACGTTTTCCAGCAGGTCTTTACCTTCGGGCAAAATATCTTTCCATTTATTAAGTGCTACGTCTTTATGGTTAATCGAAACCAGTTTGTATTTAGGAGCGTTTAAATCTGTTAACACCAAAATTTGATCTCCTATATTTCCAATTAAATTATAATTGTTTTTGAAGCCCGTGCATAAGGTTTTTAGGTCTGACCCAAACGCCGAAGGTTTCATATTAGGTGTAAGTTGTTTTATTAAAATTTCACTACCAGAGGTACCTTCACTTATATTGATGTATAGATAATTTTCATCCTCTGTAACACCCGCATTGAAATAGCGTAACGGATTGTTTTTATCTTGGTAAACCAATTGGTCTGCATTTTGATTTGTACCAATTGTGTGGTAATAAATCTTCATGAATTCATTTTTGTTACTATAGTCTTTTCCCTTTACTGGGGCGTCGTATCTACTATAGAAGAATCCGTTTTTATACCAAGTTGCCCCACTAAATTTTACCCACTCAATCTTATCACTTGTTTTTTCTAGGGTATTCACATTCATTACAAATAGTTCGTTCCAGTCGCTGCCACTTTTGGCCAAACCAACTGCAGCATATTGATGGTCCTTGCTAAAACTTAAGCTTGCTAAAGACACGGTGCCATCATCAGAAAACTTGTTTGGGTCGAGAAAAACCTCGGCACTTGATGGGTCTTGTATGTTTTTGGTTCTATATATGACAGATTGATTTTGAAGGCCATTGTTTTTGCCATAATACCAATAATCTCCTTCTTGAAAAGGAGTACCAAATTTTTCAAAATTCCATATTTCGGTAAGCCTTGTTTTTATTTCATTTCTAAAAGGAATTTGGTCTAGGTAATGAAAGGTTGCTTTATTTTGTTGGTCAACCCAAGCCGCAACCTCTTCCGTTGTATCGTTTTCGAGCCATCTGTATGGGTCGGCAATAGAGGTTCCAAAGTAGTTATCTGTTGTAGAATCTTTGTGTGTCTGGGGTATTGAGAGAAGGCTTAAATTTTTGTCCGTCATTTTTTGTGAGCATGAACCCATTGCGATGAGTGATAATAATAATAGCTTACTTTTCATACTTGTAAAATTTTGTGGGAATATAGTTAAAGTAAGTGTCTAAAAAGTAAGGGTGTATAATAAAAAAGCAACATTTCTCTCTGATGAGAAAAATGTTGCTTTTGATGATAGGATACGAATAATTAAATAGCAGCTTCGTATCTAGCGCTAACTTCATCCCAATTGATTACATTCCAGAAAGCGGCCATATAATCTGGTCTGCGGTTTTGGTAATGTAAATAATAAGCATGCTCCCACACATCGCAGCCCAAAATTGGAGTACCTGGACAATCGGCAATATCCATTAAAGGGTTATCCTGATTAGGAGTAGAGCAAACGCACAATTTTTTATCTGCCTTAACACACAACCAAGCCCAACCCGAGCCAAAGCGAGTAGCTCCTGCTTTGTTGAAGTCTTCCTTAAATTTGTCCCAACCACCTAATTCGGCAGTAATGGCTTCCATTAATTTTCCAGTAGGCATTCCACCTTTATTTGGTCCCATGATTGACCAAAATAAGCTATGGTTGAAGTGACCTCCTCCGTTGTTGCGAACTGCCATTGGGTATTTGCTAATATTTTTGCAGATTTCCTCAATGGTTAAATTTTCACCTTCTGTTCCTGCAATGGCAGCGTTTAAGTTTGTTACATACGCATTGTGGTGTTTACTGTGGTGGATTTCCATGGTACGAGCATCTATATGAGGCTCTAATGCCGAGTAATCGTATGTTAATTTTGGTAATTCAAATGACATAATTTTGTTTAATTTAAGTACACGAATATACTCAATAACTTTTTTATTAAGGTTTTGTTTAGGTAAATTTGATAAAATTAAGCTTTTTTTGTTTTTGATGGCAAATCTGAAATTGTTTTTTACCCTTTTGCTGGTGTTCTTCACTCTGAGTTTCTCCTATGCTCAAGAGAAAGTAAACCCTAAAGATAACCATATAACTGATTTAGGAGATAGTTCGGATGTAAATAATTTGACCCAAAACTATCGCAAGCAAGTTTTAGCGCATTTCAATCTGTATAAAAAACAAAGGATTGAAAATTTTCAAAGAAAAAAGATTTCAGAATTAGAACAGTATGAGGAAAAACTTTCGAGTTATTTAAAATTAGAGCATGATACCACTGATATTATAAATAAGTTATTTACGGTTGAAGGAGGTTACAACACAGCATTGAATGGGATTAGTAACTCCAATGTCACCATGGTTTCTGTGCGAGATATTACAGCAAGTCAATATTTGTTAGAAGCGCTTTTAAGCTCTATAGATGATGTAAGAGACCAGATAGACAATAGACTTAAATCGGTTCAGTCCTATCAAATGCAATATGATTCCTTGTTTGTAGATTCAATCATATCAATCGTTTCCAATGATACTGTAAATTTGGAAGGATTAACTGGCGACTGGTTAAGGTTGAATGAGCGGTTATTGCCAGATTTTAAGCGCTTATTAGATTTGCAAAATCAACTACAGACCTATAGGTTAAGAGGGAATAATTTAGCGGATAGAATTAATTTATCTTTAACAGAAATTGATGGTTTGCGTGCAAATTTATCCCAAAAACTTTCGTTTAGGGAATTACCTTATATTTGGTTGAATACGGAAGGCATTTTGACATTTGAGGAAAGTTGGGACTTTGCATTCAAGAAGGAGTCTAACCTTTTGTATTACTATATTAAGAATAATCTATTCTTAATTCTCTTTTTGATTTTCATAGGGTTGATGTTCAATTTTATTGTAAAGAGAATTGTTCATTCCATCAAAAACAACGCATCTGAATTTGCTTATAAAAGCAATCCAGTTTTCCTATATCCTACTTTGACATTGGTTTATTTTTTGGTAAATCTCTCCCAGTTTGTATTTCTGCATTCGCCGTTTGTTTTTCAAGGGCTTTTATGGCTAATATCATGGTCAATAGCGATTCTATTTATTATCAAAAAAGTTGCTCCTTTTAACAGATTGAATTCAATCCTATTTTTCTTTCTTTTATATCCAATTGTATTTTTCGAAAATCTCTTGTTAGTTCCATATCCAAGGGAGTCTTTGGTGATTTTATTACTTTCTGTTTCAATTATAGTTTTTGGGATTCTTTACTGGATATTACGTGGAAGATTTTTGCCAGGAAAAGCGTTAACTAGATTGGTGCTCATCTTGTTTTTATTTTCGGAGTTAGGGGCATCAATGGGAATAATTTATGGCAGGTATAATTTGTCGAAAATCCTTTTGATTTCTGGATATATAGGGGTAATGGGAAGTGTATTTCTGTTTACCATGCGTGAAATTTGGTATTATTTCTTAGAAATAACGCATGAAACAGAGGATAGGTATTTTAGAAGCACTTTTCTTGTTGGCTTAAGAAATGTGGGAGAAAAATCTAAGCTACTTTTAAATGTACTTTTATACATTGGTATCATTATCGTTTTTACAAGGAGTTATTATGTTTATTCTGTGATACTGGAAGAGCTTTCTTTTGTCCTTGCAAAGGAGAGGTTTATTGGAAAGTATTCATTTAGATGGGAAGAGATTTTAACCTTTGTAGGTGTAATTTTTATAACTGTTGTTATTAGCAAAATTATTTCCTTATTGTTTGATGACAAATGGTCTAGTGTTAATTTAAAAAGTAAAAAGGGTGGATTGCAAAACTGGGCTTTGGTTGTAAAGTTGATGGTGTTTATTGCAGGGATTTTTATTGCATTTGCAGCTGCAGGTGTGCCCATGGATAATATTGCGATTATTATTGGTTCCTTGGGTTTGGGAATAGGGTTTGGCTTGCAGGGTATTGTAAGCAATTTAATAAGTGGAATTATTATTGCATTTGAAAGGCCCTTTGAAATTAACGATCAAGTTGAATGGAATAACACTTTTGGTAGAATTACCGAAATAGGAATCAGAAGCAGTAAAATAGCCAATGCAGATGGTTCTG
This sequence comes from Bacteroidia bacterium, assembly GCA_044370475.1. Lineage (GTDB taxonomy): Bacteria > Bacteroidota > Bacteroidia > UKL13-3 > UKL13-3 > B1. The sequence continues at coordinate 9,313 of JBILVK010000001.1, read as the reverse complement.
AAATTGTAGTTCCCAATAGCGATTTATTAAACCAAAAGCTTATTAATTGGACGCATTCAAACAATTTAAGACGTCTTGAAATTGAAATTGGATTAAGTTATAAAGCTGATTTGGGTCAGATTAAATTGGTTTTGGGCGAGGTAATTGGAAAAATGAAGGTAGTTAGAAACTATCCAGAGCCTCAAATTTTAATGCACGTTTTTTCTACGCATTCTGTCACTTGCAGGCTACTTTTATGGGTCGATATAAATGATATGCTCACTGGGAAAAGTGAAGTGATTTCTGCTATACATAAGGAGTTTACGGAACAAGGAATTGAAATACCTTTCCCACAATTAGATCTTCATATGGATGCGGAAGCGACGCCTACTAAAACGGATTAAATATCTGTTATAATTTCTTTTTGCGTTTTCTTTTTGTGTTTTCTTTTTTCCTTTTTCTTATCTCTTCTTTTTAGTAAAAGATTGAGTAAGGTTCTTCCCAAAAGCAATCCAACACCTTGTGCACTTGTTTTGCCTAATTCTGTATCCATCAATTTTATGCCACTCATTTCTTGTGGTATAAGTGCCTCCGCTATTTGGATATAGGAGTTTATCTTACTTTTGCTACTTTCTTTTAAGGGGTTTAAATAACTCCAAAGAATACTGTATTTATGGTTTTCAAAGTAGGTGTTCAATTCTTTTATGCGTTCTCTTTTCTCTGCAATTGATACCATTTTTTCTTGCTTGAGCGCTAAAAGTTCTGCTAGGTCTTTTGCCATAATATTTAAGATTAAGAGAGCTTATTTTTATGTAATAATTGTCTAATCACGAAATTTGTGATGGGCATTTCTAGCTTGTTTTTGAAAATAAGGGCAATGAGCAATAACAAAAGATAGAAGCCTGTGATTATCATAAAGCCATAGGCCCTATTATTTAAGGCATCTCCTATGATAATTGCCAAAAAGATGTTAAGGAAAAACAGTGCAAATAGCCCTAATGCCAGCATGAGAGCGCCAACAGACAACTTTCCTGTGAGTATAGCGGTCTTTTCTACGGCATTTAAGTGGGTTAACTCTAACCTCTCTTCTACATAGTCTGTAAGGGTATCTCTGTATTCTTTTAAGAATGTTTTATTCTCTTCCTCTTTTGATTTCTTTTCCATATTTGCAAAAAAACTTTCTGAAACTTAAGTTCTTAATTGTTTAAAAAACTGTTTTAATAATTCGCTAGCTTCATTTTCTAGGATTCCTAATGTTAATTCTGTTTTAGGGTGAAGCACAGATTTGCCCAATAAGCTATATCCTCTTTTTGAGTCTCTAGCTCCTATAACCAATTGTCCCAATTGCGACCAATAGATGGCTCCAGCACACATGGTGCAAGGCTCTAGCGTTACATACAAAGTACAATCTGTAAGGTATTTTGCGCCAATGTGGTTAGCTGCTGCAGTAATTGCCTGCATCTCCGCATGTGCAGTAACATCATGCAACTGCTCTGTAAGGTTATGCCCCTTGCCAATTATTTTATGATCATAAACCACCACTGCTCCCACAGGCACTTCCCCTAAATCGTAGGCTTTTTTTGCCTCTTTTAGGGCTTCCCTCATGAACCATTCGTGGTTAAAAATTTCTTGCATGGGGCGAATTTCGCAAATTATTCCTTCACAACAAATCTATGGGTACTTCCTTTGTTATTATTTATTAAAACGACATACAATCCAGATGGAAATTCAGTTAAAGAAATTTCGATATTTTGTTCATTTGAAACTTGCTTCATAAGCAATTCCCCTTTTAAGTTCATTACGCTTATGGTATTTTCTACTGCATAGGAATTCATATTTAGGTATATCATTCCTGTGCTTGGATTAGGATATAATGTAATGGGCACAATTGGCATTTGGTCTTTATTGCTCAGGTTTTTATTTGAAATGATATTTGACTTTGATGTGTTGTATGTTTTGGTTGGACTGCAGGTGAACGGACTTATGATTTCAACTTGATAATACACATCACCCGCTGGTGCACTTAAATCAGAATAGGAATTATTACTTCCAGAAGAGGTACCAATTTGCACTAAATTAGTTGGAGAAGTACCTCTGTAAATATTGTAGGTTGTTACTTGAAAACCTTCATACTTATTCCAAATTAAATTCCAAGTTGTACCCAAGCCTTTGTTAATGGTTAGGTGCATTGTTTTATGCGGTTCACTCCATAAAGAGTTGAGTCCACATACATCTGTTCGTTCAAGTTTATACTTGTTAGATTGAACCATTGGAAAGGAGTTTGAATCTGTATAAATAAAGTCGGCACCCACCAACAATTCAGCAATCTTGTTGTATTGATCTGTGATGTTTGTTTATTTATACAAAGAGAATTTTTCTGTGTTAATGGATTGCGAATATACGAATTAACTAATTGGTAGGATAGAATGTTTTGGATAGCAATAAAACAATTTTTATATACAGCTAATTTCTTTATTTCAAATCATTTTGGAGATGTAAAATTTTAACAACTTAGTGCTATTTGCAGGATATATTTGAGTTAAATCGTTTAATATTGTGTAGATATGCTACGACTTAAATTATTTTTATATTTACTTCTGTTGGTCAGTTCCTTGGAAGAGCTATATGGTCAGTCTGGGGATAAACTGGGCACTATTTTCGTTTTACAGAACCCTTTTGACACCATTAATGAGAAAGCAATAAAAGAAAGTTACCGAATCAAGGTAATGGATCATTTGGATCAGTTTGAGCTTCAAAAAATTGAAAATCGGCAGCGCAAAAAGATGAATGAATTAAAACATTTTGAGGAGCGTTTATCGTCTTTTCTCAAATATGGTTTAGATGACACTTAATCAATATTTTTTTTAATGTAGTGAACACTATACCCCACTTTTTTTGCAACTTCATCAATGTTGACATTGTTACTTAGAAGTTTTTTTGCGTAGGCATGTTTGGTATACCTTAATACCTTGCCAGGAGTTGTTTCATAGCTTTTTAATATTCTGTTCAATTGAACGGTATTGGTTTCATAAAACTCAGCTAGCCCTTCAACAGTAAGGATATTATTTTCAATGATGTCTTTTTCCATTTGAACCAAAGAAATTAAATTTGGCTCTTTATTATTGGATGAAATTGAAACCTTTCTATACCTAAAATAATAGATTCCGCCAATACTCACAATCACCAATAGCAAAACCATGATTATAATTGTTTGATATGATTTTTGGCTATTTGGTATGTTTTTTTTGTTTAGTAAAATTGGGAAATAATTTTTCACAAAGTAACTAGCATGAATTTTATACAAACCATCAATAGAACCTGCATAAATATAATCGCCGTAATAGGTTAGCGCACCCCTATTGAATTCAACATTTGGAATTAAGCTAACTAATTCCTCCTTGAGGTAAGGCTTAATGAAAAGGCCGTTTTCTGTAGTAATCCAAAAATTATTTTGGTTGTCGGCGCAAATTCCTATCGTTAGTGGAAGCTTAGCAAATAAATTTAATGTTTTTGGGTCCTCATTTTCAATTAAAAAAACACCTTTATCTGTACAAAAATAAGTTTTATTGTTGTTATGATAAATGTCTCTAATCCTAGTTTTGAGGTTTAAAAGGAGATTTACATTTTTGTCGTAACTAAATACCTCCCCTGTATAAGTACAGAAAATTATTTTATCATTGATCAACTCCAGGTCTAGATATTCATAGCCGGAGTGTATATTTACTAAACTTTTGGTAGAATCGAAGAAATTGATGGAGCCAGTATTTTGAGAAACATATTTACCCTTCCATTGAATTAATTTTCTAATTTTTCCAGATGTTGAATTCTCGGAATTTTGAATTTTTTCAAATTGGTTAGGCAGCACAATCTTCCCTAAATTATCATAACATAGTAGGTATTCTCCATTAATTTTAGATAAGGAGCCATTAGAGTAGCCTACGTTTTTTAATTTTATTGAATCATTGATAAAAATGCCAGAATAACTACTCACTACAGATAAGTTATCTTCTATAAAAATATCGCGGATAGAATAACCATTATAAGTATGCGAATAATAAGGATTAATTGAATATTCGTACAGGTTTCCACTAACAGCCAAAAATAAGTTATTGTCTTTGGTTGCCATCGTAGCATTGGTAAGTGAATGCTGGGGAATTAAATCTGCCATTTCTTTTGCATTAAAAACAAATGAATTGGGTAAATAATCAGATTCATAAAAGGTGTTTTTAAAAAACACATAGGTTTTGGTAAAATTACTTTTTTCCAATTCCCATTCAGATTCACCTTTTTTAAATAGACCATCTCCTGTTTTTACATAGATTTCATTGTTGGCAATGAATACATTTCTGACAGGTTTTTCAAAAGGGTGTTTGCATATAAATAACGTATCCTGACAAAAAGCATCATAACAAAACATCATCTGGATCAACCCAACCACTTTCCATAAAGTTTTGATAGTCATGATTTTAAATTTTTTGTTACATCAAAAATAACAGATTTTATGAATAAAATGACAAATGTAATTTAAAAATGCACTCCAGATTTCTGAGTTTATTTGGCAATATTAATTTTGAAATAAATATTTTTTTATGAAACCAAACCAAACCAAAATCCCATTGCGATTCAGTTCATTCGCAATTTTGTTTATTTTATTTTTTGGAATTAATTTTAGTGTAAAAGCTACACATTATTATTCTAAGTCAACAGGCAACTTGGAGTTAACCTCAAGTTGGACGGATGATATTACTTTGGCTGCTGGTAACGCTCCAGCCAATTTCACTACATCTGGTGATGTTTTTAACATCCGTAACAACGCATTCCCAACTGTTGGTGCCAATTGGACTGTTTCTGGCGGAGCAACTATAATTGTTGGTGACGGAGTTGCTGCTTGCAATTTTACCATACCAAATGGTTTCACCGTTTCCTCTTCTGTAACTATTTCAGTCAATGGTACAATAACAATTGCCGCAGGTGGAACCTTTAGTTTAACAGGAAATGCAACAGTAGCTGGTGCAGTTTCAAATTCAGGAACTATCGTGGTAAATGATAATCCATCAATTACTGTTACAGGAACTGTAACTCATAATAATCCTTCCACCTTAGAGTATGCTGGAAGTGCAACTAGAGACTTAGAAGCAGGTACAAATCCAGAGCACCCTAATTCTGGAGGAAACTTAACTGTTGGTACTGGCAGAACTGTTGTCTATAATAATGAAAATTTATCCCGCAAATCAGATATGGTGATTGACGGAACCGTAGAATTAAAGAAAAACACCAATTTTGGGAGCGGAAAAGGCGTTACAATTGCCTCTGGTGGCAGGGTAAAAATGAGTACTTTCAAAGCAATATGTAATTCGGAAAATGCTTTTTTAATAATAAATAATGGAGGTATTTTAGAAACTGCAAATCCTAATGGGTTAAGAAGTTCCTCTAATGGGAGCACCAAAACATTGGCAGGTTTCAGTTCAATAACCTTGAGCACAGGATCAGAGGTTATATACAATGCAACAGGTGCACAAAACATAGATGCAGACGTCGACTTGGGTGGTGGTCAAAAATACAGTAAATTAACCATTGCTGGAAGCGGAACTAAAACACTTACTGGAACAACTACAGTTACTAATACCTTAGATCTTCAAAACAGTACAACTTTAGCAACAACCGGTTTTTTAGTTATTCCTTCTGGTGCCAGAGTTGATCAATTAGATGGTACCATTTCAGGAGATATGCAGGTAGAAACAGCTTTAACTTCAAATAGAAAATACAGATTTTTATGTTCTCCAGTAGTTGGTGGAACTGGGTTACAATGGAGAGATAATGCAGCCGCTGCACCTGGTACCTCAGGAAGAGGTATTTTAATTACTGGCTCTCCTACTAACTTTGATGCAAGTACAACAAATAATCCTTCTGCATTTAATTGGACTGAAGCAAATGGAAATGGTTCAACCACTATTAGTAGCTCAGCAACAGATAATGCTGGTTGGGGCGCTTGGACTGATGGAAATCAAGCTTTGACTAATGGAATTGGTTATAGAGTTTATGTACGCGGTGATAGGTCTATTTCCTTAAATGGTGGATCTACAACTCCTAATTCCACTACTATTTGGGTGAAAGGCTCAAATCCTAGTTCATCAACAATAAATGTTTCTGTTTCACAAACAACTCAAAATAGTACAAGTAAAGGTTGGAATTTAATTGGCAATCCATACCCTTCTAATTGGGCTTCACAAGTTTCTGCTGGCGCAGATAATAGTTTTTATGTTTATGGAGTTGGTTCTAATTCTTATCAAACATTAAGTTTTGGCTCAGGTATTGTAATGCCTGCACAAGCGTTTTTTATTCATTTACAAAATGCAGGAACCACTAATTTCTCTTTTTCTGAAAGTCAAAAAACGGCTAGCTCTGCTTCTGGAAATTATTTCAAAAAAGGCGCTAAGAATGAATTGAGTTTTAGGTTTCAATACGATTCATTGAATTACTCAGATGTAAAGGTTGGTTTTAAAGAAAATGCAACTGATGTTTTTGATCCATCTTTTGATGCTTATGGCTTAACAAATCCTGTTGTTAATTTGGCATCTTATGATGCTCAAGGATTGATGTATAATTGGAATTATTTGCCAGATTTTGCGTCGGAGCGTGTGGTTCCTTTAACACTTAAAAATTCAACTGCAGCCACTTATTCAATTACTTTTTCTGGATTAAACACTTTTGAGAATGGCATGGAAGTTTCATTAAAGGATAATTTCTTAAATACCATTACACCAATTAGCAACAATTTGGTTTACCCTATAACAATTACAGACAATGTAAATTCCGGTGGAAATAATCGATTAGAATTATTATTTAAGAAGAATACAACAGGTTTAAATAACCCATTATTGATTTCAAATAATTTTACCCTATATCCAAACCCAGCCACCGAAAGTATCAATTTATCTTTGATTACTTCTCAAAATGGTGTTTATAATTATCGCATATATAACCAATTGGGTGAAGAGGTAATGGTAGGCAATTTTGATTTTGGCAAACAACGCAACTTAGCTATCAACATTGAAGGCTTGAGCAATGGCGTTTATTTTGTAAAGTTGAATAGCAGTACTTCAACCGAAACCATTAAGTTTATTAAATAAGTAGATTATTTATTAGTTAAAACAAAAATTAATCAGTTATGAAAAAATATATTTTAGCAATCGCATTGGCTTTTGGATTAGGATTTGGTTCAAACCAATTATTAGCGCAACCTGGCTTTGATGACGATGTAGAAGATACCCCAATTGATGGTGGTATAAGCTTGTTAGTAGGTGCAGGTATTGCCTATGGATTTAAGAAGGTAAAAGATCAAAAGAAAAAGTAGTATTAAATACCATCAAAAAAAAGGTTGACCATTGGTCAACCTTTTTTTTTTGTGCTATCTTCATTGTATTCATGAATACTTTTACTCTGCAACAGCAGGGGCTTTTTTCTTCTTCCTTTTGGTTGATTTATTTTTAAATCTTTTTACTATTGCCCTTAGTGCAATTTTACCTAATAACAACCCAACCGCTGGAGGTGAAGTATTTGCTGTTAACAGCCCTATGTCGGCGGGCTTTAACCCTAATACTTGGGGTGGAACTACCGACAATAAGCCATCGATATATGGAGATAAGCTGTTTTTTTCTCCTTTCTCAAATGGATTAACCTGAGCCCATATAATGGAATACTTGTGTTCGCTAAAATAGGAATTGAGGGTTTTTAAATGTTCCTTTTTTTGCGAAACTGATTCCGCTTTTCTTTCTTTATAAGCAATTAAATCTGCTAGTGTTTCCATGTTGATTTATTTTTAAAGGATGAATATAAACGCTACTTAGCGCTTCTATTTTTTTAAACTTTTGGTGTTTTCGACATGATTTGTTTAACAACCATATTCATAATGGGTCCTTCTATTTTCTTCCTCATCAATATGGTTATAAGGATGAGCAACAAATAGAAACAAACCACTACTAAAAATCCCATGGTTCGGCTATGCAACAAATCGCCAAGAAATAATGCAAATAGAATGTTTATAAAGAACAAAGCAAAAAGCCCAAAGGCTATTACCATAGCTGCAAAAGAAAGCTCGGCCGTTAAGATGGCCGTTTTTCAATAGCAGATAATTGAGCCAATTCCATTCTCTCCTCTATATATTCTGTTAACAGATTTTTATAGGTGGAGAAGAATTCTGCATTCAGTTTTTCCTTACTTTCAGTTTCCATTTGTTTCTGTTTTAGTTTTATTTTCTTCCACCATCGATGAATCGTTTTCATTTCCAATTAAATCTTCTAAAAAATCAGAAGCCTTAGCTTCCCAATTCTTTGCCACTTTTTTACCCTCCTCACTCGTCAATAGCCAAGTAAGAACAGCCCCCGCCGCCGCCCCCAAAACAAACGGCATCAAATTATTTTTCTTTCCCATACCCTAAATATTTATTTTTCACTTTTAGTCATGGTGAGCTTGCCGAAGGACGTCATCCTGGATTCGACAAGCTCACCATGACGATTCAACTTATCATAAAACGTCGTCATCCTAAGCTTGTCGAAGAATCACTTTTCACTTTCTCTTCCCTAGCGCAATTTTTGAAAGAACGCCTTTATTAAACTTGCCGCATCTTCCCCCAATATTCCACTTTCCAATTCAGTTTTTGGATGCAGTAAATGTTGTCCTTCTTTCATAAATCCTCGCTTTGGATCAGATGCCCCATAAACTAATTTGCCAAGCTGGCTCCAGTAAATAGCCCCAGCACACATCACACAGGGTTCAAGCGTTACATATAAGGTACATTCTGTAAGGTATTTTGCGCCAATATGGTTAGCTGCTGCAGTAATTGCCTGCATCTCCGCATGCGCAGTCACATCATGCAACTGCTCTGTAAGGTTATGCCCCTTGCCAATTATTTTATGATCATAAACCACCACTGCTCCCACAGGCACTTCCCCTAAATCGTAGGCTTTTTTTGCCTCTTTTAGGGCTTCCCTCATGAACCATTCGTGGTTAAAAATTTCTTGCATGGGGCGAATTTCGCAAATTATTCCTTCACAACAAATCTATGGGTACTTCCTTTGTTATTATTTATTAAAACGACATACAATCCAGATGGAAATTCAGTTAAAGAAATTTCGATATTTTGTTCATTTGAAACTTGCTTCATAAGCAATTCCCCTTTTAAGTTCATTACGCTTATGGTATTTTCTACTGCATAGGAATTCATATTTAGGTATATCATTCCTGTGCTTGGATTAGGATATAATGTAATGGGCACAATTGGCATTTGGTCTTTATTGCTCAGGTTTTTATTTGAAATGATATTTGACTTTGATGT
>JBILVK010000140.1:0-6675 GCA_044370475.1 Bacteroidia bacterium | reverse complement strand
CCATCAAAGCCGCTTTATACATCTTATTCTGTTGTTCAAAAACAGCCCTTCCAAAATAAGCATCTGCACCCTTAGGCTTTATTTTTATGGCAGCTTTAAAATACTCAAAAGCAATCTCCTTGCGCTTTCCAGCATACATGTTGGCGATATATAAATTAGATTCATAATCGGAAGGATCGTTCTCTATGGCCGTTTGAAAATGATAAATTGCCCTACTCGTATCTCCCATCTCCTTGTAATTGAGTCCCAACATATGGTAAACATGCGCATTGCCAGCATCAATTTTCATGAGTTTATTGAGCAAACCAATTGACTTCTGATGCTCTTTTACCACAAAATACAAATCTGCCAATTTAGCTATCGGCTCAATATAATCAGGTTGTATTTGTATGGCACGCTCATAGTATTTAGCCGCCTCCTGCGTCATATTCATCGCATACAAAGTTCTAGCCAAACTCAAAGCATACAAAGCATTAGTAGAATCTAACCTATACGCCTCCCTATAATCATCCTCTGCCCTATTTAAATACTTTTCACTCCCATAAATCTGAGCCCTTTTGTAAAATAATTCGGCCTGCTCTGGCTCCTCCTCAATTTGCTTGCTTAAAGCCTTAACCTCCTCTGTATTGGCCAAACTATCTTGCTTATTCAACCCAGTTTTCGGCTTAGCCTCCTCCCTACAAGAAGCAAGTAAAAACAATATCATAATCACCGAAAGAATTTTAAAAGTAAGTTTTACGCGCATTTTTATATTTTTGAGGACTTAAAATTGTTGGCAATTTAAGCATTTGAATGAAAGTCAAACAAAATTGCTACAAGGTTTACAAGTATTTGCAACAAATTAATTTTAATTATGCCATTTTATCACAAATCGGGCAAACTGCCTCTTAAAAGACATACTCAATTTAGAAAACCAGATGGTACCCTTTACTCTGAGGAGCTCATTAGCACAGAAGGTTTTAGCAGTCTTTACTCGCTTGTTTACCATTGCCATCCCCCAACTTTGGTAAAAGATATTGAGCATGCATACAGTGTTCAACCTGTGGCCGCCATGCCCAAAAATCTACAAAATAGAAGCTTCCTCACCTTTCGGTCTGAACCAAAAAATGATTTTCTGGAATCGCGTGTAGTCATGCTCTTCAACCGCGATTTGCACATCTCCGTTGCCGCACCTAAGAAAAGTATGACCGATTACTTCTACAAAAATGCGGATGCAGATGAGGTTATATTTGTGCATGAAGGCAGTGGTATTCTTAAAACACTCTATGGTCAAATACCTTTCGAATACGGAGATTATTTAGTGATTCCACGTGGTGTAATTTACCAACTGGAGTTTAACAATGAGAATAACCGCCTCTTCATTACAGAAAGTTTCTCGCCCATTAAACCGCCTAAAAGATACCTCAATCAATTTGGACAATACTTAGAACATTCTCCTTATTGCGAACGTGATATTAAATTGCCGCAAGACTTGGTAACACATGATGAAATGGGCGATTTTAAAGTGCTGATCAAAAAACAAGACCTTATTTATCCTTACCATTATGCTTCGCATCCTTTTGATGCCATTGGTTGGGACGGATACCAATATCCATACGGATTTAGCATCCACAACTATGAGCCCATTACAGGCCGCGTGCACATGCCGCCTCCAATTCACCAAACTTTTGAAGGTCACAATTTTGTAATTTGCTCTTTTGTACCGCGCTTATACGATTACCACCCAGATTCTATCCCTGCTCCTTATAACCACAGCAATGTAGATAGCGACGAAGTGCTATACTATGTAGATGGCGATTTTATGAGCCGCAAACATGTAGAACGTGGCATGATTAGCTTGCACCCAAAAGGTATTCCACACGGACCACATCCTGGCACCGTAGAAAAATCTATTGGTAAAAAAGAAACAAAAGAATTGGCGGTAATGATCGACCCTTTTTACCCATTAGAAATTACTCAGGCTGCTTTAGATTGCGAAGATCCTCATTACTATAAGTCGTGGGTGGAGTAGGCAGTAAGGCTTAATTACATTTCCTAATTTTTGATTCTGTTTATCTCAACTATATTTGCAGTCCTAAAATTTATTATTAAACTATATGAACACCGATTTTCTTCCTTTAAACGGAACCGATTATATTGAACTATACGTGGGTAATGCCAAACAAGCTGCCCACTTTTATAAAACTGCCTTTGGCTTTCAAAGCTTGGCCTATGCCGGACCAGAAACTGGGGTTAGAGACAGAGCTAGCTATGTGTTGGTTCAGAACAAAATGCGTTTGGTATTAACCAGTCCGCTGCGCTCAGACTCTCCAATTGCAGAACACCACAAAAAGCATGGTGATGGGGTAAAAGTATTGGCTTTAATGGTAGACGATGCCTACCAAGCCTATGAAGAAACCACCAAAAGAGGGGCCAAATCATACATGGAACCTACTACTATAAACGACAAAAATGGCGAGGTGCGTTTAAGTGGTATTCATACCTATGGCGAAGTGGTTCACGTATTTGTTGAGCGTAAAAACTACAATGGCATTTTTATGCCTGGTTTCCAAAAGTGGGAAAGTGCTTATAATCCTGAGCCTACTGGACTTTTGTATGTTGACCATTGCGTAGGTAATGTGGGTTGGAATCAAATGAATCCTTGGGTGGCTTTCTATGAAAATGTGATGGGTTTTAAAAACATTCTTTCGTTTGATGACAATGATATTTCTACAGAATACTCTGCGCTTATGAGTAAAGTAATGAGCAACGGAAATGGTTATGTTAAGTTTCCTATTAATGAGCCTGCTGTTGGTAAGAAAAAATCTCAAGTAGAAGAATATTTAGATTTCTACGAGGGCGAAGGAACCCAACATATTGCCATTGCAACCGCAGATATTGTTACAACGGTAAAAGCTTTAATGGCTCGTGGTGTTGAATTCCTAAAAGTTCCAAATAGCTATTATGATGATTTGTTTGAGCGCGTTGGCGCCATTGAAGAGGATATTGAGCCACTTAAAGAATTAGGCATCTTGGTTGATAGAGATGATGAAGGATACCTATTGCAATTGTTTACAAAACCTGTTGAAGATAGACCTACCATGTTCTATGAAATTATTCAGCGTAAAGGTGCAAAATCTTTTGGCAAGGGAAACTTCAAGGCCCTATTCGAGGCTTTAGAACGCGAACAAGATAACCGTGGTAACTTATAATTAAACTTTACACAAAGGCCATTTAACTATTATTTTGTAGTATGTGGTCTTTGTGTTTTTCAAATACACACATGTCTGATAAAAAATTATTGAAGCAATTTTACTTAATTGCTAACATTGAAGGTCTCTCATTTTTACTTTTAGTATTTATTGCAATGCCTATTAAATACATGCTAGGAAATCCATTACCTGTTAAATACCTAGGTTGGGCGCATGGGGTATTGTTTATGATGTATTTACTTTGGATGATTAGAGCTAAAATTGAATACGATTGGACGCTGAAACAAACCGCAATTGCTGTAATTGCAGCCCTTCTTCCATTTGGACCATTCTTGTTAAAGAAGCATGTATAAGCAATAAAATTCAATGCATTAGTTGGCAAAAAATTGCCAAAAAAAATAGGCCAATCATTCATTGATTGGCCTATTTTTTTTCTAATAACTTTGCCTCGGTTCAGACCGAAAAATGATTTTTAAAGAAAGAGAATGCTTTGATAAATTAGGCTGTTTTCAAATCTCCAATTCGTTTTATAATAGCCAACATAAAACCAATAATCATAATGATGGTACCGGCCCAAACGAGGTTAATCCATGGGAATACGATGGCTTTCATAATGATAAATTCGCCAGAAGTATCTTTTTCTGAGCTAATGATGGTAATGGTTTTTTGTTCTGGATTTACATCAGTAAACCTAAATTTCAATTTGGCTTCATCAACCATGGCTTCGTAACTCATGGCAGTATTATTTTCTACACCATACATTGGCATAGCATCGTAAACCTTATCTAAGGTATATACTTTTAACTCTGCGCCCAAGAGCACTTGAAAGTTCTTCATATCAATTTGCGAGGGATCTGCATTGGTGTTCACTCCTTGCAAAATGGCATACCCATTATTGGTAAATAAAGTATCTCCAGGTTTAACAAAATGTGTCTTCTCATTGATAAACGTGCCCTCCGATTTTTTACCAGGAACAGAACTTACATAAGTAAACACATCATGACTCAAGTAATGCTTGGTATCTGGGTTTGCAACCAATCCCATCTTCGGATTTATTTGTCCGTTAGGGTATAAATTAAACTCATAATCTACCTCCCCTTGGGAATTTAATTTCTTGTAATTTACCTGGTAATAGTTGTTTACCCATTCTTGCGAATCTTTTACATAAGTGATAATATAATCACTCATTTTATTAGGCTTTCCTCTTTCAAGAAAAATGTTTTCTACATTCTCTTTGTTGTTAAATTCAGGATTTAAAGCCTCCCCAGTTTCATTAATGGAGATTACTTTTTTATTGGCCGATGAAACCAAAACACCCATTAACAATATGCCAAATCCAATATGTGCCACACTTGCTCCTGCGAGCTTAATTTTTCCTTTTAGATAAGGTAATAACAAGGCAGTATTTGCAATAATACCAAAGCATGCAGCAAATAATAACCCTATGTATAAATAGTTTTTAAGGTCGAACGCAAAAAACAATACCATGGTTACAACCAATGAAATGGCTGCATAAATTCCCACCTTACGAATAGCCTCTGGTTTATTGATTTTGTACTTTAACATTTGCGCTAATCCAGTTAAAAGTCCAATAATAATGGCCATTGGCATTTGCCATTTATTGTAATGACCAATAACATCTGCAGGTGGTGCCATATTAGCTCCAAATACCTTATTGAAAACAGGAATAGAGGTAGTTAAAATAATCTGGAACGAGGATATTACCAGCACCAAACTTCCAATAAACATCCAAAACTCACGGGTGTATATCTCTTCATCTTTAGAAGATCTTGGCATTAATTTCCAACGCCATACCATTAACCCAATAGATAAGAAAACAAACACCAAAAGAAATACAAGTAGCTGTCCGCTCATACCCAAATCGGTAAAAGAGTGTACAGAAGAATTCCCTAAAATACCCGAGCGTGTTAAAAAAGTAGCATACAATACCAACAAAAAGGTGGCAAGTATTAAGATAACCGCTACAATATAGGAATTGCCAGTGGTCTTGTGAATGATCATCACATGCACTCCCGCAATTAAGATGAGCCATGGAACTAAGGATGCATTTTCAACCGGATCCCATGCCCAATATCCTCCAAAACTTAAACTCTCATAGGCCCAAAAGCCACCCATAATGATTCCAGCTCCCAAAACCATCACACTAATTAAGGCCCAAGGCAAGGCTGGCTTTAACCACTCGCTAAAGTCCTTGCGCCACATGGCCGCTATGGCATAGGCAAATGGAACTACTGTAGTGGCAAAACCAAAGAAAAGGGTGGGTGGATGTATCACCATCCAATAGTTTTGTAAGAGTGGGTTCAGACCATTGCCATCTTTTACCTTGCTTAGGTAGTCTGCTTGTTGAAAAATGGGTGCGTTTGCCATTACGTTTCTTAGTAATTCAAACGGACTGCTTCCTAATTTGTAAGAAAGTATTTTAACACCCAACAACATACTTGTTAGGGCAACTTGAGACAGCATAATAACTGCCATTACTGGGTTTAGCCAGTTTTTAGCCGTGCGTAACAAAATTTGCCCAATCACCATCTGCCAAAAAATCCACAATAAAAAGCTTCCTTCTTGACCTTCCCAAAAACATGAAATCATGAAGTGTACTGGCAAATCAGTACTGCTATGTTGCCATGCATAATGGTACTCAAAATAGTGACTATAAATTATTTTAAATAGCGCTCCAATTATGGTAAGCACGGCCAAACTGTGTAATTGAAAGGAAACCTTGGCAAGCTTTTTCCAACTTTCGTCGAGGGGATTGCGCTCTGCAAAGAAATAACTTAAACTCGCAAGAATAGAGCTAATAAAGGATACCACAACTGCGGTATGACCCAAATTACCCCAAAATAAATGCTCACCGATAAATGTAACTGAACCCATTAATTTTTATATTTTAATCATCAAACTCCAATCTTTAGCACGCAAAAAGCAAAAGAAAAAGAGTATAAAATAGCGTCATAACAAAGGCTAAATAGCAGCCTTTTCCTCATTGTATTTACTTGGACACTTCAATAAAATTTTTGAAGCTTCAAAATGATCTCCCTCCATGCTTCCAACAATAACAACCTTCTCTGAACGGTCGAAATCTGCTGGCTCTGGATTGTGGTAAACAACCTTACTTTCTTTTCCCTTTTCGTCTATTAAGTAGAAAGAAAAATAATTAGCATCCTTTTGCGGATCATAGTACTTTTCTTTTTGTCTATTTAATACCCCAACCACATGGTATTCTTTTCCAGGGTTCCCGGTAGCAACCTCAAAACCCTCATAGGTACTAGCATCTCCATACATACTTACAATAGCTCCAATGGCCAAAGCAATAATGATTAATCCTATAATACTTGTTTTCTTCATATTACTTATTCTCTTGCTTTCTTAATCTTATATCCAAAGAAATTAAGTATCCAGAAATACCCAAAAATAAAACAGCAATAACTGCCACAACTACCATATATTTATCTGTTCCAGTGGC
>JBILVK010000138.1:0-6689 GCA_044370475.1 Bacteroidia bacterium | reverse complement strand
GTTCTATAGAAATATCTTGAGGTCTTTGCATTTATTGTCCTTTGAAATCTGGCCTTCTTTTCTCAACAAATGCGCTCATTCCCTCTTTTTGATCGTCGCTAGCAAAGCATAAATAAAAGTTCTTACGCTCAAAAAACAAACCATCTTGCAAGCCTCCTTCAAATGCTTTAAGCACACTTTCTTTGGCTAATCTAATGGAAACCGGACTCATCTGCGCAACTTCCTTGGCCAATTTCACCGCTTCATCTAAATATACTTCTGTAGGTACCACCTTATTAATTAGTCCTGCTTTTAGTGCCTCTTCTCCAGAAATGAATTTTCCTGTTAATACCATTTCCATGGCCAAGGCTTTCCCTACCGCTCTTGTTAATCTTTGTGTGCCACCAGCGCCTGGCATAATGCCTATCTTGATTTCGGGCTGACCAAATTTTGCAGTTTCGCTGGCTACTATCATATCACATGTCATGGCCAATTCGCAACCACCTCCTAAAGCAAATCCAGATACGGCTGCAATAATTGGCTTTTTGGTTTTTCTAATCTGATCCCAAGTTTCAAATTGGTCAATCTTTAATAAGTCAATGGCATTTTTATTTTCCATTTGCTTAATGTCGGCACCTGCTGCAAAGGCCTGCTCATTTCCTGTTATTATAATACAACGTACACTTTCATCTTCGTCTAGCATTGCCAATGCATGCTTTAATTCTAGCATTAATTGTAGGTTCAGGGCATTTAATTCTTTGGGTCTGTTTAAACGAACCAAGGCAATATGAGGGGCAAAGGCCTGCTCAACTAATATAAATTGAAACTCCATGGGTGAAATATTTTTGCAGCAAAGCAAATTAATTTTATCACATCGTACAAGTTCCAATTTTTTTTAACGATATTGCAGCCCCGTTACAAGGGCAGGTTTTGTATTAAATTACTGATAATAAGTAATTTGATTCTTTTTCAGTGTTTCAAAAACAAGACAGTTTGAGATTCACACGGAAAAGTTTTTTAAAAATATTGTATTTAAGAAAAAAAGCCTGATATTTGCAGTCCTTTTGAAGAAAATATTGTCATGAGAGTATGTGATTTAACCGGTAAGCGCCCTATGGTGGGTAATAATGTGTCTCACTCAAACCGTAAGACCAAGCGTCGCTTTTACCCAAATTTGCAGGAAAAGAAATTCTTTATTCCTGAAGAAAATCGTTGGATTACCTTAAAGGTGTCAACTAAAGCGATTAAAACTATTAACAAAAAGGGCATTAGTGCCGTTTTAAATGATTATATCCGTAACGGACAAATTTAATAGGAGGAAATAAGAAATGGCAAGAAAAGGCAATAGAATACAAGTAATATTGGAGTGTACAGAACACAAAACTAGTGGGCTACCTGGTACCTCACGTTATATTACTACCAAAAATCGTAAGAATACTACTGAACGTATTGAGTTGAAGAAATACAACCCAATTATGAAGAAGAAAACTGTTCATAAAGAAATTAAATAAATAAGTCATGGCTAAGAAAGTAGTTGCAACATTAAAAACAGCCGGAGCAGGAAAAGATTTTGCTAAGGTATATAGAGCCGTTAAAAACGCGAAAGGCTCTTACTCGTTCAAATCAGAAATTGTTACGAACGAAGACGTGAAAACTTATTTCAAAAAGTAATTTTTGGAAAATCACATTCAATAAAGCATTCTGTGAAAAGCAGGATGCTTTTTTTGTTTTATTCAAAATGAAAAACCATGGGAATCTTTAGTTTTTTTAGCAAAGAGAAAAAGGAAAAATTAGACCAAGGACTCGAGAAAACCAAAACCAGCTTATTTGATAAAATAAGCAAAGCTTTGGTTGGAAAAAGTTCTGTGGATGATGCTTTTTTGGATGATCTCGAAGAGATTTTAGTCAGCAGCGATGTGGGTATTGAAACTACCTTAAAGATTATAGACCGACTACAAAAAAGGGTGGCAACGGATAAATACGTAGGTGTTTCCGACCTGAATGCTTTGCTAAAAGAGGAAGTTGGGAAACTCATGGAGGAGAATAAATCGGATATCCCAACAGATTTCTCCGACCTTAAAGGAGTAAAACCTTATGTGGTTATGGTTGTTGGTGTAAATGGTGTGGGCAAAACAACCACCATTGGCAAAATGGCTAATCAATATAAAAAGGTTGGTAAGAAAGTTGTTCTGGGAGCTGGAGATACCTTTAGGGCTGCTGCTGTTGAACAACTAAAAATTTGGGGTACCAGAAATGATGTGCCTGTTATCTCTCATGGCATGAATACCGATCCTGCTTCTGTGGCTTTTGATACCGTTGCAAAAGCGTTGGAAATGGATGCAGATGTGGTGATCATTGATACTGCGGGTCGACTTCATAATAAGGTTGGACTCATGAACGAGCTCAGCAAAATAAAAAGGGTTATGCAAAAGGTTGTACCTGATGCTCCACACGAAATCTTGTTGGTGTTAGATGCCAGTACCGGACAAAATGCCTTTGAACAAGCTAAGCAATTTACTGCCGCTACCGAGGTAAATGCTTTGGCTTTAACTAAACTGGATGGTACCGCCAAAGGTGGCGTGGTTATTGGGGTAGCCGACCAATTTAGAATTCCCGTAAAATACATTGGTGTAGGCGAAGGAATTGAAGACCTACAATTGTTTAACAAACTCGAATTTGTAGATTCACTATTTAAAAGCTAATTTCATTGAAAACAAAAACGCTCAGAAAAGATAAAGTGAATATCATCACTTTAGGCTGTTCTAAAAACATAGTTGATAGCGAAGAATTATACAGTCAGTTAAAGGCTAATGACTTTACTGTTGAACATGAATCGCAAAAAGATGATGCCAATATTGTTATTATAAATACATGTGGTTTTATTGATAATGCAAAGGAAGAAAGCATCAATACCATTGTAAGATGGGCCGAGGCAAAAGAGGCTGGTGAAATAGAAAAACTCTATGTAACAGGTTGCTTATCGCAACGCTATATGCCAGATTTGCAAAAAGAAATTCCTGAAGTTGATCAGTATTTTGGTACAACACATTTGCCGCTGTTATTAAAAACTTTAGGTGCAGATTATAAACATGAACTCATTGGCGAACGTATAATAACTACGCCTACCCATTACGCTTATTTAAAAGTTTCTGAGGGTTGCGATAGACCTTGTTCTTTTTGTGCCATTCCTATTATGCGTGGCAAACATGTTTCAAAACCCATTGAGCAAATTGAAACTGAAGTTAGGGGCTTGGTAAAAAACGGAACCAAAGAAATTTTGTTGATCGCCCAAGATAGTACCTATTACGGTTTGGATATTTATGGCGAAAGAAAATTAGCAGATTTGTTAAGAGCAATCTCAGATGTACCGGGCGTTGAATGGATTCGCCTGCATTATGCCTATCCTTCGCAATTCCCTTTAGATGCGCTTGAAGTAATGGCCGAACGCGATAATATTTGTAAGTATATTGATATCCCTTTGCAACATGTGAGTGATAATATGCTCAAGGTAATGCGTAGGGGAATTACACGTCAGCGAACAGAGGAATTGGTTCAGACCATTAGAGAAAAAGTACCTGGCATTGCCATACGTACTACTTTAATTGCTGGGCACCCAGGCGAAACAGAACAAGACTTTTTAGACCTCTGCGACTTTGTGGAACGCAACCGTTTTGATAGGTTAGGAATTTTTACTTATAGTCACGAAGAAGGCACTCATTCTGGCACTTTAGACGATGATATTCCGCAAGAAGTAAAGGAAGAACGTGCTGCCATTGTGATGGAAATTCAGCAAGGAATTAGCACCGAAATTAATAAGACCCGAGTAGGTAAAACACTCAAAGTTTTATTCGATAGAAAAGAAGGTGGATACTATATTGGTAGAACAGAATTTGATAGTCCAGAAGTAGATAATGAAGTTTTGGTAGATGCCAAAACCAACTTTGTAAGGATTGGAGATTTTGCCAATGTGCTCATAGAATCTGCAGAGGATTTTGACTTGTATGGAAAGGTAGTTTCTTAATGATACAGCCTATTTTAAGCCTCCCTTTGGAGGAAACAAATTTAGTGCCTCCCATTGTAAAAGATTACCTTAAACAGCATTCGAACTTAGAAAAATATGTGTCGTCTTGGCACAATTTAGAAGGCCTAGAAGAAGCAATGGCCCATAGAAATTTCTCTGGTGAAAAAAGAGAAATTTTAGTCAACGGTCTGAACCAACAATATGTTGCAGCAAATATTTCTTTGGAGGCAAATTCTGCTACCCAAGTAAATATTGCCTCTCTGCTTTCTCCCAACACATTTACCATCACAACAGGACACCAATTGAGCCTGTTTGGTGGCACTTTATTTATGGGGTATAAAATACTTACTGCCATAAAACTAGCCTTAGTTTGTAAGGCAAAATACCCTGAGAAAAACTTCGTTCCTATACTATGGTTGGCTTCAGAGGACCACGATTTTGAAGAGATTAAGGGCACATACCTTTTTGGCAAACAGCTAGATTGGAACATTGCTTCCCATGGTGCGCCAACCGGACAAATTCCTATTCAAGAGATGGAGTCTGTGGTAGAAGAAATTGCCATGCTATTGGGCAATCATCCTATGGCAGAGAATTGGGTTCAGAAAATAAAAACAGCATATTTGGGTAAAGAAAATTTGGCTCAGGCCACTTTGCATTTTTACCATGAATTGTTTCAAGAATTTGGCTTGGTGGTTTTAGATGCCAATCAAATTGCTTTGAAAAAAATATTGCAGCCTGTGATGAGGGCAGATATTTTAGAACAGAAAAGTTATGAAGCGCAACATGCCTCCGATGCATTTTTAGCAGCGCATTATAAATTGCAGATTCATGCAAGACCTATCAACTTCTTTTATATTTCGCCCGGTGGTTCCAGAGATTTGATAAAACCTAATGGCGACGGATTTAAAGCAGGGGAGAGCGGACGCACATTTACTCATCAGGAAATGGAAGAAGAGATTTCAATATATCCTGAGCGCTTTAGTCCAAACGTAAACTTAAGGCCCGTTTACCAAGAAATGATTTTACCCAATTTGGCCTATATTGGTGGTCCAGCCGAAGTTGGATATTGGCTCCAATTAAAGTCAGTTTTTGATGTGTATCAAACGCCGTTTCCTTTGGTGGGTGTTCGGTTTATGAATTTGATGTTGGGTGGCGGATTAAAAGAAAAGGTAGAAAAGTTTGGTTTGCAGCTTGGGGATTTATTATTGAGTGAATCTGATTTGGTGGCAAAATATTTACTAAGCTCGCAGGCCTTAGATTTTCATGCACAAACCCAAGTCATCTTAGATCAGGTTCAGGTATTGGTAGATCAAATTAAAAATTTGGATGCTCCTTTGGGAAAAGAGTTCTTGGAAACCAAATTAGGACTAAAAGATTTCTTTAAAGGGAAATCGGGTGCGGTGAAACGCGCTTTGGAGCAGCATGAAGCCGCGCAAATTGAAAAGCTCATTAAACTGAGAAATAGAATATATCCAAAAGGTGTTTTGCAGGAGAGAATAGAAACCCTTATGCAATATGAGGTGATGATGAAGGAACCTATTTTGAATGAATTATTGGCGCAAGTCAATCCCCTTAGCGGACAATTGAACATTTCTGCTTATTAGTTGAGTTTTCTTTTATTATGCACCCTTTTATTTAAGTGGATACTGCTAAATATGGGCGTATCCTAATGAAGGAGTTTGTTTTTGCTTCTTTTAGTTGCTTGAGACATTTTATTAATAATGTTTATTTTTTGAATTCTTTTTATTGAGAAATCTATTTACTAAGACTGCTTTTTCTGTTGCAGCAATTGGTTAACTAAATGCCAAACCACCATGCCTGTGCTTACCGCAACATTGAGCGAATGCTTCATCCCAAATTGTGGAATTTCTATACAGGCATCGCTTTCGTTAATCAATTCCTGACTCACACCCTCCACTTCATTTCCCAAAATGAGAGCAATTGGACTGCCATTCCATTTAAAATTTTCCAAAGAAATACTGTTTCTGGCCTGTTCAATGGAAAATATTTTCACACCATTTTCCTTTAATTGTCTAACAGTATCTATTGCATTTTCTACATGTTCCCAATCAACGGTTTCGGTTGAACCCAACGCAGTTTTTAGAATTTCCTTGTTTGGAGGCAATGCGGAGGCTCCAGAAATGTAAATTTTTTTAAGCCTAAATGCATCAGAAGTTCTAAAGATGGAACCTATATTATTGCCACTTCTGAGTTGGTCTAGAATGATGTAAATGTCCGTTTTTTCTGATGATTTGAAGTTTTCAACACTTAATCGGTTTAACTCGTTATTGGTTACTTTTATATTGTCCATGGTAGGTTTTTTTTATTAAGTGGTAATGCTTTGCAATTAACAAATTCTTTAATTTGCATTCATAAAATAATTATTACCTTTGTGCCAAAACTAATCAAATCTATGAGACCTCGACAAACTTTAACCTTTATTCGAAAAACAACATTAATCCTTTTGGGTTTATTAATTTCCGTTGTTTCTATCGCTCAGGAAGCTACCAACAAATGGTCGGCCAGTGTTGCATTAGGTGTTCCAGTAACATTCTTCTCTATAAAATCAAAACCAGTTGGAATTTACACCGGCGCTGCTAGGTATTCTTTCAATAAGACTTGGTCTTTAGAAGCTAGGGTTACAGCTAATACTTTTTACAATAATGCTACAGGAAATCCTGCAAAAACA
>JBILVK010000247.1:0-4441 GCA_044370475.1 Bacteroidia bacterium | reverse complement strand
CCTAATTCCCACAGTTTACGATGCCTCACTTTTTACCTCCAATAAACTCGCGCTTTGGGGCGATTTCTACTCAAACATCATCTTCTACAATTTCTTAAGCGATAGCAGCAAAAAACTCTTTCCAAATGATACCTATATCAAAAGTTTAGACAAAGTCGACTATAGCTATTACTCCGAAAAAAAGCCGGAAAAGTCAATCGCCTCCAATTGGATTTTCTACAAGGTAATGAATGTAGATAGAAACAAAAACGATAAAATAGACAGCGAGGATCCAAGCATTTTATATGTGTCGGATAGGCATGGTAACCAACTCAAAGCTTTAACCTCTGCAGAAGAAAATGTAGTTGATTTTCACATCTACGAATTTCAAAATTTTGCCTTGGTAAAAATTCAACGCGACGCAAATGCCGATGGAAGCTTCAGCTCCAAAGACACAGACTTCTAATACATCAAGCTCAACCTAAGCTCCTTAAGCTTCGGCAACAAAATAGAATTGCACTAAACAGCCATAAAAAAGACCGCTTTGCTCAGAAATTAATTCTTGCAAAGCGGACGTTCAAAATATCCATTCGGTCTGAACCAAAGCGCCGTTATCAAGCAATAGGCACTAAACCCAAGATCCTACCAACAAATTTATTTGCGTCTAGAAAAGGTTTTGGTTTTGCCGTTTACGGTAACCGTTACCAATCGGTCGCAGGCGCCGCTGCCAAAGTCGATTTTGCGTACGCTCTTGCCCTCTGGCGTTACTTCTATCACGCCGCTTACAATGCGCCACTCACAGGCCAATTCAACTCTCAATTTGGTAATTATCTGCGCCACGTAGCTTATGCCGTTGCGGTTAACGCCGGTAGTTGAGCCGGTAATTTCGTATACATCATCCAGTACCGCCATGGTGCTCTCCCCTGCCACCCAAGTGCGCGTTCTATTGCTGTTCCAAGTATGCGTTTGTGCCTCTGGCGTGGTAATTTTTCCGTTCACTAAAATGGTATAGCTGGTCTGACCCAAAGCGTTTGCGCCATTGTTGGTGATGGTCTTGCTGCCCTCAATCAAATTGTCGTTTTGGTAAAATCCATCAAAGGTTACTTGTTTCACAGTGCCCATGTCCCTATACCTGCCTGTCCAGCTTACCAAAATTACCCCACGACGGTAATTGCCATCGGCACACAAGAAATTGGTAGCACCGTAATCAATGCGCATGGTTCTAGGCGTTGCCAAAGTATCTTTAGTAATGATTGGGAAGCCTCCCTTTTTCAAACCAGCATCATTTGCCGCCTCATCTACCTGCTTAAAAATTTGGTCGTACACAAGCTCACCCTGACTCTGGTCCTCCGCCGAAGTAACATCCGTATCAAGTTCTTTGTCCTTTTTGCAACTTGAAAACAAAAGGGTACTAAATAGACTCACCATCAATACCCAAATAATTCCTTTTTTCATGTGTTAAAAATTTTGTTTTGTGAACCTAAGACCAAAAATAAGTGATAAGGTTTAACCCGCAATTTATTTTTTCAGGATTATCTTTCTTATGTTTGACCTATGAAGGCAAAAAGATTACTCATTGCAACCCTATCCGTTTTAGGCTTATTTTCCATTTTATACTGGCTGAACCAAAACCAAACGCTAGCAATTCCCCTCCCAATATTAATCACCATGCGCTGGGTCGCACTCGCCCTAGCAACTTGGTTTGCCATAGAGAAGAAGCATTTAACCGCCTGGATTTTGGTAGCCATGTTCATTGGTATTGCCCTGGGCAGCGATTTCCCAGAAATTAGTAAACCCCTCAAAGTATTGAGCGATATTTTCCTCAGACTCATCAAAACCATCATAGCGCCCCTCCTATTCAGCACTTTAGTTGTGGGCATTGCCGGACATTCAAACATCAAGCAGGTGGGTAGGATGGGACTTAAGTCGATTTTCTACTTTGAAGTGGTGACCACTGTCGCATTGGTGATAGGCCTCTTTGCTATCAACCTCTCACAGGCAGGAGTGGGCTCAAATTTGGAGGCACAGAGCTCCCAAATTGAGAAAGCCAATACTTTGCTCGCTCAGAAGCAAAGTCACGATGTAATTCTCGATATTTTCCCAGAAAACATCGCCAAGGCCGTTGCCGAGAATCAAATCCTCCAAATTGTGGTCTTCAGCATCTTGTTTGGCATTGGCTTGGCAATGGTAAAAAACGAAGAGAAGAAAGCCGCAATACTTTTATTTTCAGAAGGTTTAAGTGAGGTGATGTTTAAATTTACCCATATCGTTATGCTCTTTGCTCCCCTAGCGGTGGGTGGCGCCATGGCCTATTCGGTAGCCAGTTTAGGCATGGGTGTTTTGGGTAATTTGCTCAAATTGGTGGCTACCTTGTATGGCGCATTGTTCGCATTTGTCGCATTGGTGCTCGTGCCAATTGGATTCATGGTTAAGCTCCCTTTTAAGCGCTTTATTGATGCCATTTCGGAGCCTGTGTCTATTGCCTTTGCCACCGCCAGTTCTGAGGCTGCCTTGCCAAAAGCCATGGAACGCCTCGAGCAAATGGGCATTCCACGTAAGGTTGTCGCATTTGTACTCCCTACTGGTTACAGCTTTAACCTCGATGGCACCACCCTGTATTTATCCTTGGCCTCCGTTTTTATTGCCCAGGCATCGGGCATCGATTTAACTATTGGTCAGCAAATACAGATGTGCCTCATCTTGATGTTAACCAGCAAAGGTGTGGCCGGAGTGCGCGGTGCCTCCTTCTTAATTTTGGTGAGCACCGTTTCTTCTTTGGGTTTAGATCCCACTAAAGCTTTTGCCATTTTAGCGGTAGATGCACTTATGGACATGGGCCGAACCTCAGTAAATGTGATTGGAAATTGCTTGGCAACTTACGTTGTTGCCAAATGGGAAGGTGAAGTTTAAGCCATACAATTCACAATTTATTGGGCATAGTTGTGATTTGCGCGTGGCAATTGCCTAGTGCGTCTCCACTATTTTTGTGGGTAATAAATTACCCAAACCTTGATTCAATACAACCATTTTAAGCTGGATAATGGGCTCACCGTTATTCATCATTACGATAATTCTACGCAACTCTGCGCCTTAAACATTCTCTACAATGTGGGCTCCAGAAACGAAGACCCCAATAAAACGGGCTTTGCCCACCTTTTTGAGCACCTCATGTTTGGGGGCTCACAGCACGTAAAGGAGTTTGATGTGGAGCTGCAATCTGCAGGCGGCGAGAGCAATGCTTTTACCAGCAATGATATAACCAACTACTACGTAACCCTGCCGGCCAACAATATTGAAACTGGGTTTTGGCTAGAAAGCGATCGCATGTTGAGTCTCGATTTTAACCAAAAGAGCCTCGATGTGCAGAAAAACGTGGTGATTGAGGAGTTTAAGGAGCGTTACCTCAACCAGCCTTACGGCGATGTTTGGTTGCATATTCTACCGCTGGCCTACCAGGTGCATCCCTACAATTGGCCTACCATTGGCAAGGAGATTGGCCATATTGAGCAGGCCAATTTGGAGCAGGTAAAGGAGTTCTTCTTCAACTACTATGCGCCCAATAACGCCATTTTGGTGCTTGCCGGAAACCTTGATTTGGAGGAGACCAAGCGCCTTACCGAAAAATGGTTCGGGCCTATTCCGCGTCGCCCCACCCAGAAAATTGCTTACGCGCAAGAGCCGGTTCAGACCGAAGCTAGGAGCAAACACATTTACAACGATGTGCCTTTAGATTTGATGGTGAAGGCCTACCACATGGGGGGTAGATTAGACGCCGATTACTATGCGTGCGACTTACTTTCTGATATTTTGGGAGCTGGAAAATCTGCCCGTTTTTACAACAGGCTGGTGAAAGAACAGCGCTTGTTTAGCGAGCTAGATACTTACATCAGCGGCGATGCCGACCCGGGCTTGTTTCTCATTGAGGGCAAGTTGATGAAGGGCGTGAGCTTTGAAACGGCCGAGAAAGCGATCTTGGAGGAGCTGGAGTTTTTGAAAAACAATCCCATAGACAGCAGGGAGCTTACCAAGGTCTTGAACAAAACCGAGACCAATGTGCGCTTTGGAGATTTGAGCTTGCTGAACCGAGCTATGAAGTTGGCTTTTGCCGAGTTTTTAGGCGATATAACGCTGGCAAATACCGAAATTGACCATTACCAAGCTGTAAGCACAGAAACGCTCTTAAACGTTGCAAAAACCATGTTTGTTGAGTCGAATTGTTCCACCCTTTATTACCACGCAAAATCATGATATTAGATAGAAAAACACCGCCTTCGTTTCACGCGGTAAAAAGCTTATATTTCCCTGAATACCAGACGTATGACCTAAAGGGCGGACTCTCGCTTTATGGCTTGAATGCTGGTACTCAGGAGGTTATTAGATTAGACATGGTTTTTGATGGCGGATTGATTCGTCAGCTAGCCACCGCGCAATCTTCGTTTACGGCGAGCATGTTGAGCGAGGG